>CAJGDL010000115.1 GCA_904502075.1 uncultured Alistipes sp. | reverse complement strand
TCGCGGATGCGCCGAGCCTCCCGCACGGCATGGCGGCCGATCTTTAGGTAGAGTTCATCGGTAAAGAGGGCCGAAAACTGCACGCCGAGCAGGCGACCCTTGGCCAAGAGAGCTCCGTGTTGCTTCACAAGCGGCATGAGGTGGGGGAGGAGCTCCGGGCGGGTGATCACTAACGCCTCCCCGAAGAGGGTGCCGGCCTTCGTGCCTCCGATGTAGAAGAGGTCGGCCAGGCGCGCAATCTGTGGCAACGTCAGTTCCGACTCCTCGGCTGCAAGTCCGTAGATCAGGCGGGCTCCGTCGATGTAGAGGGGGATTCGGTGGCGACGACACACGGCGCTCAGCGCCTCCAACTCCTGGCGCGTGTAGAGCGTGCCATACTCCGTGGGGTGGGAGATGTAGAGCATTCCGGGGGCCACCATGTGGGGGTAGGTGGCATCGGCGTAGAAGTTCTCGATGTAGCGATCCACCTCCTCGGCCCACACTTTGCCTTCGTGCTCGGGCAGGGTCAGCACCTTGTGGCCCGCCGCCTCGATAGCCCCCGCCTCGTGGACATTGATGTGGCCACTCTCGGCCGCCAAGACCCCTTCGTGGCGCGCCAAAAGGCCGTCGATCACGGTGGCGTTGGTCTGGGTGCCACCCACCAAAAATTGAACGCGCGCTTCGGGGCACTCACATGCCTTGCGGATGCGCTCCGCAGCCTCTTGGGTGTGGGGGTCGGCCCCGTAGCCCGGGCTCTGTTCGAGGTTGGTCTCCTGTAGGCGGCGCATCACCTCGGGATGGGCCCCTTCCATGTAATCCGATAGAAATCGTATCATGAAAATCGACTTTTTAAAAGAAAAATACTCATCAAAGGTACGAAAATCCTGCGGTTTTGAAAATAGTCGGTGGAAAATAATCGAAAATTGTGAAAAAATGAGTAACTTGCGCCCTTGAATATGCTTAAGGCGGACGTTGTTCCGTTGGTTAGAAGTTAACGAGATAAAAAACCAAATAACAATTAAAAAAAACAATCATGAAAAAACTTCTTTTGATGTTCCTGGCAGTCACCCTGGTGATGGTCGGCTGCGGAGATTCAGCTCAGTTGGATTATCATGGCTATAATCCCGTGCTGCCTAATCCCGATCCCGATCCTAATCCGGATCCGGATCCCGATCCGGACCCCGAAAAACCCAATCCTCCCCAGACGGATTATCCCATCCTGGCCGAGGGTGAGGACGCTTCGTCGCTGCCCTTGATCTCGACCAACCCCACCTTCGTGTCGCAGGATTCGGAGGCCAACGTGGTGGTTCGTTTCAACCTGGCCGGCACCGACATGGATACGAAGGCCACCTCGGTTTATGCCCACACGGGTGTGATCACCGATAAGAGTGATGCCGACTTGGATTGGAAGTATGTGGTTGTGGATTGGGGTGTAAACGATCCCAAGGTGCAGCTCTTCCGCCACGAGAACACCTCGATTTGGTATATGATCCTCACGGGCGGTCCCCGCGCCTATTACGGTGTTCCCGCCGAGGATCAGATCTTGAAGCTCGCCTTCGTGCTCCGCTCGGGCGACAAGAGTGCGGCCGGCGATGTCCTCTACGAGGTGAAGAACAACGGCAACGATATCTTCTACGAGTTGGTGGAGGGTGAGCTCAATGTCTCGATCACCACGCCCCAGAACGGTTCGATCTGGGAGGTGGGTCAGACCTATGATGTAAAGGCCAAGGCTGTGGGTGCCAAGTCGTTGAAGCTCTTCATGAACGAGGAGGTGATCGGCGAGAATACCACGGGCGAGGAGATCGTCTACCAGTACACCGCTTCGCAGCCCATCGACCTGACCTTCAAGGCCGTGGCTTCGGACGGCGTGAACGAGGTGGAGGATGTCGTGAAGGTTTCGGTGCTGGGCGGTGTGCAGAACCAGCCCCGTCCTTCGGGTGCCAAGGAGGGTGTTTCGTTCAATGGCAACGATGCCACCTTCGTACTCTATGCCCCGGGCAAGACTTCGGTGTCGCTCTTGGGTGATTTCAACAACTTTGCCATCACCAACGAGCACCTCATGAAGAAGGATGGCGACTACTTCTGGGTAACGGTTACCGACCTCGACCCCAACTTCGAGTACGCTTACCAGTACCTGGTGGATGGTAAGATCAAGGTGGGTGACCCCTATTCGGAGAAGATCCTCGATCCGTGGAACGACAAGTGGATCACCGCTTCGGTCTACCCCAACCTGCGTAGCTATCCGGCCGAGACGACCGATATCGTAACCTGCTTTACGATCAACGAGCCCGAGTACAACTGGACGGCGACCAACTTCCAGCGTCCCGCCGTGAACTCGCTGGCTGTCTATGAGTTGCTGATTCGTGACTTCACCACCGAGCGTTCGATCGACGCCGTGACCGCCAAGCTCGACTACCTGGCCGACCTGGGTATCAATGCTATCGAGTTGATGCCTATCCAGGAGTTCGACGGCAACGACTCGTGGGGCTACAATCCCTGCTTCTACTTCGCTCCCGATAAGGCTTGCGGTACGGAGGAGGCCTACAAGCGCTTCATCGATGCTTGCCACCAGCGCGGTATCGCCGTGATCCTCGACGTGGTATTCAACCACTCGACCGGCCAGTTCCCCTGGGCCAAGATGTGGTGGAATTCGTCGGCCAACAAGACCGCTGCCGACAACCCCTTCTTCAACGTGGATGCCCCCCACAACTGGAGCGTTTACCACGACTTCAACCACACCTATCCCAAGACCCGTACCTTCTTCAAGGAGGTGCTGCAGTACTGGCTCAAGGAGTACAAGGTGGACGGTTACCGCTTCGACCTGACGAAGGGTCTGGTGCAGAACCCGGGCAACTACGATGCCGGTGGTTATAGCGCCGAGCGTATCGGTATCTTGAAGGATTATGCCAACGCCATCCGCGAGGTGACGCCCGATGCCTACATCATCTTCGAGCACTTCTGCGACCAGTCGGAGGAGACCGAGCTCTACAACTCGGTAGGTGCTCTCTGCTGGAACAATGCCCAGATGGATGGCTACATGGAGTCGGTAATGGGCTGGTACGTGGGTGGTTCGACCGGTGGTTCGAAGACCTGGGGCCTGATGGGCGACTTCCAGAACAACAACTGGTCGAACGACATCATCTTCTCGCAGTCGGGTAACCTGATGGTGGCCCAGGATGTGATCTTCGCCGATGCCAACAAGGAGGGTTGCGTCTTCAAGATCCGCGAGAACCGCAGCTGGGAAGTGTCGTATGGCGTAACCGACGGTACCTACAAGCACTCGATCGGTCAGCAGATCACGCTCAATGGTACGGCCAACGCCCTGGTGAATGCCCAGGTGGGTGTGAAGTACGACTTCTACTTCGATCCCGCCACGATGAAGGTATGGGTGATGAACGATGGTGCCACCCCCACCTCGCTGCGTCGCAACAGCGTAACGCGTGCCAACACGGGTCAGAGCAACTTCTCGGACTTCAAGAAGGGCCGCATGAACAACATCGAGACCCACGACGAGGAGCGTATCGCCTACAAGGCCATCACCTACGGTCAGGATTGGCTGAAGAACGATTGGACGGTGATCTCGAAGCACCTCCAGGCTGTTTACGCCTTCCACTTCCTGACTCCCTATCCCAAGATGCTCTGGCAGTTTGGTGAGCTCGGCTACGACTTCTCGATCAATTCGAACGAGAGCGGCGTAGTAGGTTCGGGTGACGACTATCGTACCCACCGCAAGCCTATCCGCTGGGACTATGTATCCGATCCGAACCGCTCGGAGATCTACGAGACCCTCTCGAAGGTGCTCGAGTTCCGCAACCAGCAGGAGGCTTACTACGGTCAGGACAACCTCTCGGTACACACCTGGAATGTGGGCGATGGCGACATGGCCGGCAAGACCCTCGTGATGGACAAGGTGGTTATGGTGGCCAACTTCACCAATGCCGCTTCGAGCACCACGATCTCGATCCCCAACCCCGGACAGTGGCGCAACCTGCTGACGGGTCAGACGGTAAATCTCTCGTCGAGCCAGACGGTGAACTTGGGGGCAAGTGATTTTGTGATCTACGTTCGCGACTAAAAACGAATAAGTGACGCGATTTCTGCGTTACCTATAATAGCAGGGCCTGCAGTTTACTTAAATGTAAATGCGGGCCCCGCTTTTTTATTCGCCGAAAAAGCACTATTTTTGTTGCAAAATAATATGCACTATGGAAAATACCGAATATTTCGATCAGTTTGAGGCGCGCCTGTTGGAGGAGCTCCTCCGACTCTGCACCTCGCACAAGATGCTTGACGGAACCCTCCTTGCCTCGGAGGATATCGACGGCTGTTGGAAGGAGTTTGCCCCCCACTACATGGCCGATGCCGTGAGCCAAATCAACAGCTATCCCGCAGCAGCGATTGCCTGGGCCGGCTATGTGGGCATGGCGGTGGCACACCATTGGGATACCGATTGGGAGGCCTTCCGCACTTCGGCCTACACCGACCTGCATGGCCCTCAAGGCTTCGACGACATGGACGAAAACATCCTGCTGCACCACCTCGGCCTGGGTTTGCAAAGCGAGCCGGCCACCCGCATCGAAGATATGTTGCGTCGTTGTGCTCACACGGCCATGACGCTCATTCGTCGCGAGGATACCGAGGCCCAAAGCACCAAGGCCTTCTACATCTTTGCTCGTACGGCGCGTGCCCTCTTCAAGATTGGTGCCGCCCTGGAGCTCAAACGCCTGGGCTATAAGTTCGAGAAGATGAATCTGGGCGAAAATCCGCTCTTCTCCTAATCCGTAGGCCATGCGTAGGCTCGTTTATCTGCTTGGGCTGACTCTTTTGGGGCTTGTCGGGGCTTGTGGTTCCGCACAGTCGACCCCCTACACCGAGGAGGTTGTGGTGGGGGCTGCCGATACGGCGACCTACTTCCCGTGGTTGCGTGGGCAGCGTGTGGCCGTGTTGGCCAACCATACGGCCCGGGTGGGGGAGGAGCACTTGGTGGATCTGTTGCACCGCCTCGATTTCAACCT
>CAJGDL010000114.1 GCA_904502075.1 uncultured Alistipes sp. | reverse complement strand
TCGCCTCCCTGAAGTGCGGCCACTACGGGGTCGGCATGCAACTCCTCGGCCATGGCCGTCGTCTGCTTGGCAATGGGGATACGCTCCAGGTAGATGCGAGCCCCACACTTCGAGGCCTTGCAAAGCTGCATCAGATCGCTCGAAAGGCCATCCGAAAGGTCGATCATGGCTGTCGGAACAATCCCCTCCTCGGCCAACGCGTCGATAATATCCTTGCGGGCACGCGGTTTGAGGTACTTTTCCAAGAGGTATTCGTAGCCGGCAAACTGCGGCTCGGGGTTTTCGACACCGCGCAGCACGCGCGTCTCGCGCTCCAAGAGGTGGAGTCCCATGTAAGCAGCACCGAGGTTACCCGTGATGCAGATCAAGTCGTTGAGTTGGGCCCCGCTACGCTTAACAAGTTTCGCGCGCTCCTGGCGGCCCATCACCGTCACATGGAGGACAAGTCCCGTCATTGAGGCCTTTGTATCCCCCCCCACAAAGTCAACCCCCAACTCCCGACAGGCAAACTTCACCCCCTCATAAAGGTCGTCGAGTGCCTCCACCGGCAGTTTGGAGGAGACACCGATCGAAAGCATCAACTGCTCGGGGCGGGCATTCATGGCCAAGATATCGCTCACACCCACCGTTACAGCCTTGTAGCCCAGGTGGCGCAGCGGAAAGTAGGTCAGATCGAAGTCGATACCCTCCAACAGCAAATCGGTAGTACAGACCACCGCCTCCTTTTTTCCTGCGGCTACAGCCGCCGCATCATCCCCCACACCGAGGAGGGTTGTTTTGTTCTTGGGGGCGGTATCGACCATCAAGTGGTCGATCAAACCAAACTCGCCGAGGGTCGCAATCTCGGTGCGTCCCTTATTTGCCTGCTTCTGCTCCATGTATCGTAAAATTTTTTACAAAATTACACAAAATATTCTCGTTTCTCAAAAAAAAGGGTTACATTTGCTCCAATTTTGTGCTCGAGCCGCCCTTCGGGAGCATGGGCACGAACAAAAAGATTAAAATAATAGCGTATAATATGTTAAATATCGTCTTATTTGGTGCCCCGGGCTGTGGCAAAGGAACCCAGGCCGCAAAATTGAAGGAGCACTACGGGATCGACCACGTCTCGACGGGCGAGGTGATCCGCTCGGAGATCCGCCGCGAGACGGAACTCGGCAAGAGCATGAAGGAGTGCATCGCCCAGGGTTGCCTGGTTCCCGACCAGCTGGTTATTGATATTGTAAAGGGGTATGTGAGCGAGCACTGCCGCGACAATGGAAATATCTTCGACGGCTTTCCCCGCACCATCCCGCAGGCCGAAGCCTTCGATCAGATGCTCGACGAGGTGGGCCTCAAGGTAGATCTGATGGTCTACATGGATGTTCCCGAGGAGGAACTCGTGAAGCGCATCATGCTGCGTGGCCAGGCTTCGGGTCGTGCCGACGACGCCTCGGAGGAGGTGATTCGCCACCGCATCGACACCTACCGCAAGCAGACCGCCGTGGTGGCCGACTACTACGCCAAGCAGGGCAAATATGTTGCCGTGGACGGACTGGGCCAGGTGGACGAGATCTTCGAACGCATCGTCAAGGCGATCGACGGCTATAAAAAATAGGTATAAATACCGCGATAACAAGCGAGGGCGACAGACAATTGTCGCCCTCGCTTTGTTATTGAGGAATCTTGGCCAAATAGCGGTCAATCAGCCGTGGGACGGCGTAGCGATCGAGCTCCTCTTCGCGAATGGACAGGGTATCAGGGATCGAGGGTAAGGCATCGACCTCCAAGCGATAAAAACGGGCATGGAGTCGCTGGTGCGAGAGCTGATGCGGGGGCATCTCGACCGTTCGCACCAGGTGAAAGCGCGGAATACCGAGCTCTGCGAGGGGCAACCGCTCGAAGGGGGTGGGCTCCGCCGTCTCGATCATCGGAAACTCATAGAGCCCCTGCCAAATATCCCCTGCACCGCGTCGGCGTAGCAGAGTCTGCCCCGCGGCCCCCAGATGCAAGTAGTTGAGGTAGCGGTCGCGCACCTTTGTGCGGCCACGCTTGACGGGTCGCTCGGCCACCGTACCGGCTGCGAGAGCCAGACATCGGTCGGCAAAGGGGCACTCCCCACAGCGGGGCGACTGAGGGGTGCAGTGCAGGGCCCCGAACTCCATGAGAGCCTGGTTGAAGTCGGCCGGATACGACGAATCGAGCCACTCCTCGGCCAAGGCTCGAAAAGCCTTTTGGCCCGCAGCGCTATCAATGGGTAGATCAATATCGAACAGGCGGCTATAGACCCGATAGACATTGCCATCGACCACCGCTCTCGGATCGCCATAGGCAAAGGAGCAGACCGCCGCTGCGGTGTACTCTCCCACCCCGGGTAACGAACGCACCTGCTCATAGTGACGCGGGAAAACGCCCTGAAACTCCTCGACTACCCGACGCGCAGCGGCATGAAGATTTCGGGCCCGCGAATAGTAACCCAGCCCCTGCCACAGTTTCAAGACCTCATCTTCCGGAGCCTCGGCCAGGGTACGAATGGAGGGAAAGGCCTCCAAGAAACGGTCATAATAGGCCGCCCCCTGTTGCACGCGCGTCTGCTGCAGGATGGTCTCCGAGAGCCAAATGTGATAGGGGTCGCAGGTATGCCGCCACCTCAAATCGCGCTTATGCTCCTCGTACCAAGCCCGCAGCCTCTTGGAAAACTCGCTCTTCATACCACAAAGATAACCTTTTAATTGAGAACAAGAGGCTCTAAAGAAGGATTTATTTTCTTTGGGTGATAGGTGATTATCCCAAAAGGCGGGTCAAAAAACAGGAAAGAAAAAGATCTCATTTTCCCCGAAAAGATCGAAATACCAACATCTTGGTATTTTCTGTTTGAAAAATGCTTACTATCTTTGCATCGGTGAAATAGGATATTTAGAACAAACACGATGGAAAACTCGAAACGATATAAGGCGGCAGACCGCATGAGCGAGCTGGTGGGCGACAACTACAACACCCTGCTGGTAATGAGCCGTTTCGGCATCTCGCTCGGCTTTGGCGACCAGACCATCGAGGAGGTGTGCCGCCGCAACGGAGTCGATGTTCCCACCTTCCTGGCGATCGTACACGCTACGATCGACCCCGCCTACGAACCCTCGCCCGAAGAGGGGGCGATCTCGGTGGAGAGTTTCCTGCGCTACCTCCACAACTCCCACAACTACTACCTCGACTACCGCCTGCCGGAGCTGAGACGCAAACTCATCGAGGCGATCGACGGCCGCCACGGCGACATCGCCTTTGCCGTGTTGCGCTTCTTCGACGAATATGTCAACGAGGTTCGCAAACACCTCCACTACGAGGAGTCGAAGGTCTTTCCCTATGTGCGTCAGCTTCTTGGAGGGATCTCTAACGGAGATTACAGCATCGACACCTTCTTCTCGCAGCACGACCAGATCGCCGACAAACTGACCGAGTTGAAGAATATCTTGGTGCAGTACTACCCCTCGGAGGATAGTTTTGAGTTGAATGGTGTCTTGTTCGACATCTTCTCCTGCGAGGAGGATCTCGCAACCCACAACTACATCGAAGACCACCTCTTCGTCCCCCTGGTGCGCGAGCTGGAGCGCGAACACGCCGAGCGAAAGTCCTCGGGAGGAGCCTCCACCCCCGAACCAATGCGTGAGGTACTGAGCCAACGCGAAAAGGAGATCATCGTCTGCGTTGTCAAGGGAATGACCAACAAGCAGATTGCAGAGCAACTCTTCATCTCGACCCACACGGTGATCACCCACCGCCGCAATATCGCCTCGAAGTTGCAGATCCACTCCCCGGCCGGCCTTACAATCTACGCCATTGTCCACAAACTCGTGGAGCTGAACGAGGTGAAAGATACGATCTATGCCAACGAGCCGTGATCGACAAGAATTAAGGGCACAAGGGGCCACAAGCGAATGAACCTTCTGTGGTCGCAGCCCCAAAAGGTAAAAAATGAAAGGGTGCAAGGGGCCAGGAGTTTACAATCCTTCTGTGGTCGCAGCCCCAAATCGAAATATGTTAGTTTGTAAAGTGTGTTTTTTCGACCCTGCTCGACTGTGAAGTATGGCAGGGTTATTTTTTTTGGGGGGGGGTAGGCGGAGGAAAATGTTTAGGAGAGGATTTGTGCAAAAGCACAAATCCTCTCCTAAACACACCACGTCATCCCGAGAATTTTCATTTTAGGGGATTGTTTAGCATGCTGGCATCGCATGAAAATTCGTGGGGATCTTCCTATTATCAAAAAGTTTACGAGTCGCCAAACCGCCTGGAAGAAAGAGTGTTTGGGGCAAGCCTCGGTTGTGGTAAGCGGTAGATTGCCACAAATTTTCATGGTTGCAAACCTCTTTCCGATTGGCCCTAAAATGAAAATTTTCGCAATGACGAGGTATATCTCTACCATTGGTAGAGACTTTTTTCGCCCTCCCGAAATTTCGGACTGATCCTTATTTGTGAGGGGGGGGGTGCAAAAAAAAATCGCGGACGGGAATCCCGTTCGCGATTTTTTTGTTAGCGACTGCAAGAGTCGCCTTATCGGATCAAATTAGATGATACCCTGCTCAAGCATAGCCTGTGCTACCTTCATAAAGCCGGCGATGTTGGCACCCTTCACGTAGTTCACCGTACCATCGGGGTTCTGACCGTACTTCACGCAAGCCTCGTGGATCGACTCCATGATGAAGTGGAGCTTCTCGTCAACCTCCTTACCGGCCCACGAAATGTGCATACAGTTCTGCGTCATCTCGAGACCCGAGGTAGCTACACCACCGGCGTTCACAGCCTTACCGGGAGCGAAGAGGATGCCTGCGCTCTGGAAAGCGTGAATAGCCTCGGGGGTACAACCCATGTTCGAAACCTCGGCGCAGCACCAGGTACCGTTAGCCAACAGCTCCTTCGCGTCGTCGCCGTTCAGCTCGTTCTGGAAGGCGCAAGGCAGAGCGATGTCGCACTTCACCGACCAAGCCTTCTTACCGGGGGTAAACTTGGCAGCCTCGGGGAACTTGGTAGCCATATCCTCTACCTTGTTGCGGTTCGA
>CAJGDL010000113.1 GCA_904502075.1 uncultured Alistipes sp. | reverse complement strand
TTGGAGGAATTGTCGATATCGTGCGCAAAATCTCCGATTTTGAAGTTTTGCGCAGCAAAACATATTCGCACAAAAAAGGGTAAGCTACTTATATCGCACCGCTACAACCACATACCCTTGCTTGCTTCCGCACCTGGGGGAGTCTGTAGGAGCTGGTCGTATAAGACTTACCCGGGCACAAAAGTAGAAAAAATTATTATCTTTGCAAAAAATTTTGGAAAAGAAATGAAAAAAACAATTTTCTATACCTTTGGTATAGCGGTTTTGGTGGGAGGCTTGGCGGCCCTGTGGGGGATCGTCGCCTTCAAGGGCAATGCCGTGGTGGAGCCTGCAGAGTTGTGGATCTCGAAGCGGACGGACTACCCCACCCTGGTCGATTCGCTGATGCCCCGCATCAAGCACCATGGGGCCTTCGATCTCTACGCCAAGCGGCTGGATTTGGAGCGCACCTTCAAGCCCGGCCACTACGAACTCCGCGAGGGGATGAACGTGATCGAGGTGGTGCGCATGCTGAAGCTCGGACTGCAGACTCCCGTGCGCGTGACGATCAACAATGTCAAGATTCCGGCCCATCTGGCGGGAAAACTTGCACGGCAGATCGACGCCGACTCGGTGGAGATCCTCTCGGCACTGACCTCCAAAGAGTTGGCGCGCGAGGTAGGGTTCGACTCCGTAACCCTCTTCTCGATGTTGCTGCCCGACACCTACGAATTTTACTGGACGGTGGAACCGGCCGATTGGGTGCGCCGCATGCGCAAGGAGTATGACCGCTTCTGGAGCGAGGAGCGCGACCAAAAGCGCAAGCGCAGCGGACTGAGTCGATTGGAGGTGATGACCCTCGCCTCGATTGTCTACGAGGAGACGCGCAAGGCCGACGAAATGCCGCGCGTGGCGGGTGTCTACATCAACCGCCTGAAGAAGGGGATGCCGCTGCAGGCCGACCCCACGATCAAGTATGCCATGCAGGACTTTGGTCTGAGGCGCATCCTGCACAAGCACCTGAAGACCCCCTCGCCCTACAACACCTATTTGAATAAGGGGCTCCCCCCCTCGCCGATCTGCATGCCCGGAAGGGAGGCCATCGAGGCGGTGCTCAATTTCGAGAAGCACGACTACCTCTACTTCTGTGCCCGACCCACCTTCGATGGCTACCACAACTTCGCCAAGAGCTACTCGGATCACCTGAAGAATGCCCGCGCCTACTCGGCCGAGCTGAACCGACGGAAGATTAAATAATCGGGCGAACACAAAAGTTGGGGCGGATGGATTGATTCCATCCGCCCCAACTTTTTCGGGTGCATCCGTTACCGCTTGGCTCGCAAGAAGACCATGGCGGTACGCGAAGTGTTGTAAATCTGCATATAGTGGCGCGTGATGCCGTCCTCGCACTCGTGGGGGAAGGAGAAGTGCTCAGTCGAGGGATCGTTGCGCTCCTGACCTCCGAAGCGGGCCTCATCCGACGAGAGCAGCAACTTGTACTTGCCGGGCTCGGGTACGGGGAGGATATAGTCGGGAATCGAGGCCGTGGGGTGCCAGTTGAAGACGAAGAGCAGTCGGCCGTGCGAGAAGACCATCGTCTTATTCTGCTCATCCATCATCAGGTTGTAGGGATAGCCGGCCCCAAGCACCTTGTACTTGCGAATCAGTTTGATCATTGCCTTGTCGAAGTCGGCCAACCACGAATAGCGCAGAAAGCCGTTCGTAGAGAGTGACCACAGACGCTGGGCGTGCTTGTAGCTCCATCCATTCCCCTCGCGCGGGAAGTCGATCCACTCGGGGTGTCCGAACTCGTTGCCCATGAAATTGAGGTAGGCCTGGCCTCCCGTGGCGATGGTAAAGAGGCGAATCATCTTATGCAGGGCCATACCGCGGTCGACAATCAGATTCTCCGAAGCGCGGTTCATCGAGAAGTACATCTCCTTGTCCATCAGTCGGAAAGCGATGGTCTTATCACCCACCAGGGCCTGATCGTGCGACTCGGCGTAGGCCACGGTCTTGACAGCCGGCAGGCGGTTGGTCATCTGCGACCACATCTCCCAGATGTTCCAATCCTCGTCGGGAATCTCCTTGAGGTACTTGATCCAGAAATCGGGTATGGCCATACCGAGGCGGTAGTCGAAACCGATACCGCCATCAGCCTCGGGGATGCAGATGCCGGGCATGCCGCTCACATCCTCGGCAATGGTAACAGCCTCGGGGCGGTATTCGTGCACGAGGTGGTTAGCCAGCGTAAGGTAGGTGATGGCATCGCGATTCACCCCTGCGTCGAAGAACTTCTCGCGGGAATCGAACTCCGTGTAGCCGAAGTGGTAGTAGAGCATGGAGGTAACGCCGTCGAAGCGGTAGCCGTCGAAGTGGTACTCATCGAGCCAATACTTCACATTCGAGAGCAAGAAGTGCTGCACCTCGGGGCGACCGTAGTCGAAGGTCTTGGAGTCCCAATAGGGCTGGTTACCCACCTCACCAGGGCGCGAGTAGAGGTGATCCGAGCCATCGAGCTGGTTGATACCCTCGTTGAGATTCTTCACATAGTGGGCATGGACAATATCCATGATCACCGCAATGCCCAACTCATGGGCCCGCTTAACCAAAGCCTTGAGCTCCTCGGGGGTGCCGAAGCGCGACGAGGGGGCAAAGAACGACGAAACATGGTAGCCGAACGAACCATAGTAGGGGTGCTCGGCAATGGCCATCAGCTGCACGGCATTATAGCCGGCACGCTTGATCTTGGGCAGGATCTTTTTCGTAAACTCCACCTAGGTACCCACCCCCTCCTTCTCCTGGGCCATGCCGACATGGGCCTCATAGATCAAAAGGTTTTCGTTCTTACGGTCGAATAGCGCGTCCTCCCCCCAATCGAAGGGCTGCGGAATCCAAAACTGGGCCGTGTAGTCCTTCGTACGCTCGTCCTGCACCACGCGCGTGGCATAGGCCGGAATACGGTCGAGCCAGCCGTTGTTGCCGTGGACATGGATCTTGTAGAGCGAGCCGTGGGTCAGGCGATCGGCATACATGGCATCGGGCAGGAAGATCGACCACACGCCGTTGCGATCCTTATTCAGGCGCAACTCGGTGCGTTGCCAATTGTTGAAGTCGCCAAAGAGGTAGACATCGTGAGCCGCAGGAAGCCACTCGCGGAACCACCACCCTTGAAGAATGCCGTCGTACTGCCATCCGTAGTAGTTGTAGCCGTTGGCATAGTCGGAGATCGAGCCCGACGAGGCCTCGATCGCGCGAAGTTTATCGGTATAAAGTTGGTGGCGGTAGTTGATCTCACCCTCGACGGGCTTCAGCCACTCGTCCTGCTGAACAATGGGAAGTGTTTGCTCCATAACCAAGGATTTTTTAGATTCAATCGAACAAAGATACAAAAAAATTCAATATTAAGAAAAGAAAAATTTCTTTTCTGCTGCGGCGCCTCGACATAGCCCATGCCGAGCATGGCTCGGCTCTCGGCTGGCACCGCAGTTCAAAATTCAAATTTTTTAACTCCCAATTCCCAACCCCTCACCCTCCGCAGCGTCATGGCGAGCACCGTCAGGTGCGTGGCCATCTTTTTATCTGCGACTTATCGCGATAATATTTCGCCCATAAAAAGATCCCCACGTCGGGCAAGCCCTCCTCGGGAGGACGATTTTACGAAATAATCAACATTTCGCCCAAGGCAATTTGCATTTGTCTAAAATTCTTCGTAACTTGCGGATATTACTAAATATTTCCGCCAATGAAAACTAAATTTCTTTTGAGAAAGAGTATTTTTTGTAGCATTCTCTTTCTTTTACTTTGGGGGTGCTTTAAAGAGCCGGATGGCTTTACAGACCCCAGCGTGTCAAGAACTCAAAATCTAACTCTTGAACGAGCACGCGCTACGCATGAGACAGCACAAGATCGCACCACTCGCTCGGAGGGCGACTTTGGAATCCTCTATTCGGGCAACCTCGAGCCCTGGTGGGATGGGGCAAAATACTCGGAATGTGATTTTTCCGAAAGTTATGATGTGGAAGTGATTGCCGAAAGGTATTATGAGCAGGTACACTACATAACCGACAGCCTGGCCGTACGCTCGACAGTATTTCCGCGCCTGGTGGTTGTCGAGGAGCGGCTGCGCGACCGCAATCCGACACCCTATGTGGCCTTCTATTTCCCCGATCGGCTGACCGAAGAGAACTATGAGCAAGATGCCGGAGAGGGGCTTTTGAATAGTCTACCCAAGGAGGGTTTTTCGGGAGTGATTATCTACACCACACTGAAAGGTTTCCCTGTGGCCGCTTCACGCCACGCGGAGGGGCGACAGATCGACCAGGCCTTCCTAGGAGATGCTACCGATTATCCCTCTTTGATTGAAGCCGCAGAGCATTACAACCGAATTGTCGAAAATATCCGTATCTTTGTCTCAGAGGAGACTAGATCGAGTGCATCCGAAGACCTGGATGGTGGGGAGATTCCTCCCGTAACCGTTACTGCTCCACCGATTGTTCGTCTGCCCAAATTAGAGAATCCGGTAATAGATCCCATTGATTGGGTTGTAACCGACCCCTCGAGCCCAACCGTTCCGGATGATCCCAACGGCCAAGGCAAGGAGAATAGTCTTAAGGATGGCAAGTACGATAAGAACGAGCATATTCAAACCACAAGCGAACTGGTCGCCGAAATTTTGGATGTGATCTATGGCGACTGCATGGGTAAAACCCTGATAGATGCTATTGGTACAGATATTACCATTGTAGTTGACCCCGATTCGAAAAAAAATGGATACGATGGCAATAATTTCACTATCTATTATGGTGATGGGAATGAAAACGGGCAACAAAGACCATATGTATTAATTGAAGAGCTGGTTCATGCTTACCAACATAATCAAGTAGGATCAGATAACTTTAATTCATATAAATTGAATTATGAGATTGAAGCCAAAGCTTGTTGGTTATGGTATGAATATCGACGGATGGGCTATCAAGATTTGGAGCGATTGTATGACACGAAAGTAGGGCAATTTGGAGGAACCCAAAAAATGTTAGACCTCATTAAGTTATGGAATAAAACACATGATCTTAATGAAGATGAAACCCTTCATGCCTACGATATTGTCTGCGATCGAATAAGGAGTTTAAGAAAATATTCAGATAAGAGCAAATATCCTGAATCGGATTTC
>CAJGDL010000112.1 GCA_904502075.1 uncultured Alistipes sp. | reverse complement strand
GGGGATCTTTTCATGGGCGATGGTATTGGGCGAAAATATGGGGTGAATGAAAACTCCTCCCCTATAGGGGAGGTGGCCCGCAGGGTCGGAGGAGTGTGTCGTATGGGCACACGCCCCCGCCTCTTCGAGGCACCCCCTCTATCTTAGAGGGGGAATTTGCTCGTCGCCCATAAAAAGATTGCCACGTCGCTCCGCTCCTCGCAATGACGCTTAGAGCAATTCAAAATTATTTCGGTGCGCAAGCCCAATTTTGAATTTTGAATTCTGCGTGGTTTGCCGCCATGCCCTAAAATGAAAATTTTTCGCAATGACGAGGGTTGTTTCTAACATATCGGGCAATGCCCGATATGTTAGAAACTCTTTTATCCTCTCCGCGGATTTTTACGATATTCACCAAAATGAAGAAGAGTGAATAATCTAATGCAAGCGATGTTACGGCGCACGCTACGCTTTCGCGCCGTTTCGACCGGTGGCGCGACGTTACGAGGCATTGCTACGCAACACCTCGTTTCAGTCGGTGGCGCAATAACAAGGCATAGGCGCGTGCACCCATGGCGCACAATAAAACGAAGAGAAGCGACAAACTAATGCAAGCATAGGCGTTACGGCGCACGCTACGCTTTCGCACCGTTTCGACTGGTGGCGCCGAGGAGATAAAGAGGCCGGTGCGAAGCACATAAAAACAAAAAGAGTGAATAATCTGATGCAAGCATCGCTTATTCACTCTTTTTGTTTTTGATATCTTTCGATATCCCGCCTCTTTATGCCTCTCGGCTGCAGCGGTCGTTGAGCTACCAGGATTCGAACCTAGAATAACAGGACCAGAATCTGTTGTGTTACCATTACACCATAGCTCAATAAGAACGTTTGTCGTTGTTTGACGGTGCAAAAGTAGAACTTATTTTTTCATTTGCAAAGAAAATTCGAAAAAATTTTTTACTTTTGTTGAAATTTTTTTGGGGAAGAGAGCATAACACCCCCTTAAAAACCTCGCAAAATAGTACAACACAATAATTGAAACCCGTTTAAAATAAAGGAATTATGAGTATCAAATTTCGATTGATTCTAATGAATTTCCTGCAGTATGCCGTTTGGGGCTCCTACCTCACGTCGATGGGTACACACCTCTACGAAATCGGCTTGGGCGAGAAGATCGGACTCTTCTACGCCATGCAGGGTATCGTCTCTCTGTTTATGCCCGCCCTGGTGGGCATCATCGCCGACCGTTGGGTACCGGCACAGCGTCTGCTGGGCTTCTGCCACCTGTTGGCCGCCGGGTTCCTGGCCTCGGCCGCCTTCAGCATCAACTCCTCGGCCCCCGACTACAACTATTGGCTCATCTTCGGACTCTACTCGTTGAGCGTGGCCTTCTATATGCCCACCATCGCCCTCTCGAACTCGGTGGCTTACAGCATTTTGGAGAGCAACAAGATGGACACCGTAAAGGTCTTCCCGCCCATTCGTGTGTGGGGTACCGTAGGCTTTATCTGCGCCATGCTCTTCTGTGACTTCGCCGGATTCCAAAAGACCCACATGCAGTTCTACCAAAGTGCCCTGCTCGGCCTCACGCTCGGCCTCTACGCCTTCACCCTGCCCCACTGCCCCGTGAACACCTCGGGCGAAAAGAAGAGTCTGGTGGAGGCCCTCGGTCTGCGCGCCTTCTCGCTCTTCAAGCAGAAAAAGATGGCCCTCTTCTTTGTCTTCTCCATGCTGCTGGGCGTATCGCTTCAGATCACCAATGGCTTTGCCAACCCCTTTATCACCTGCTTCAAGGAGATTCCCGAGTACGCCTCGACCTTCGGAGCCAACCACGCCAACGCCCTGATCTCGCTTTCGCAGATCTCCGAGACGCTCTGCATTCTGCTGATTCCCTTCTGCCTGAAGCGTTTCGGCATCAAGAATGTGATGCTGATGGCCATGTTTGCCTGGGTATTGCGCTTCGGTCTCTTCGGCGTGGGCAACCCGGGAGGCGGTGTTTGGATGTTCATCCTCTCGATGATCGTCTACGGTATCGCCTTCGACTTCTTCAACATCTCGGGCTCGCTCTTCGTTAACAAGGAGACCGACCCCACGATCCGCTCCTCGGCCCAGGGTCTCTTCATGATGATGACCAACGGTGTGGGTGCGACAATCGGCACACTCGGAGCCCAGCAGGTCGTAAATCACTTCGTAAACTCGCAGAGCGAGGTGGCCGCCAAGGTGGCCGGATGGTCCACTTCGTGGCTCATCTTCGCCGGCTACGCCCTGGTCGTTACGGTACTCTTCGCCCTTGTCTTCCAATATAAGCACACCCCCGAGAAGGCTTAGGCGAGTCCGAAAACCAAGCAACCAACGCCACAAAGGAGCAAAAAACACCTTTGTGGCGTTATTTTTTTCACACAAAGTTGCCCATTTAAAGAATAGTTTGTAACTTTATGCCTTGAAAATAACCAAAAACGGATTTTTCACAAAAAAAACAACAATCCTAATATCAACTAACAAACAGTTATGGCAACAACCAATCGTGAAAAGCTGTTCACCGAGTTCCCGCCCGTAGAGACGGCACAGTGGGAAGAGGTGATCACAGCCGACCTGAAAGGGGCTGATTACGAGCGTAAATTGGTGTGGCGTACCCCCGAAGGGTTCAGCGTGCGTCCCTACTATCGCGCCGAGAACCTCGAAGGCATTCAGCACCTTGAGACCGAAGCCGGTCAGTTCCCCTATGTACGCGGCACGCGTACGCACAACCGCTGGGGCGTACACCAGACCTTGAAGGTCGAGTGCCCCGCCAAGGCCAATGCCGAGGCTCTGAAGATGCTCAACGCCGGTGTGGACTCGCTCGAGTTCTGCGTATGCGGCGAGGAGTTGACCGCCGAGGCTCTCGACACGCTGCTCGCCGGCATCGAGATGACGGCCGTGCAGCTCACCTTCTCGGGTAGCTATGTAGGCAAGGTGGCCGACCTGGTATTCGACAAGGTGGAGAAGGCCGGCCTGGAGAAGGAGGCTCTGCACCTGAACTTCGTAATCGACCCCATCATCAAGAACCTTTCGCTGAAGGGTCAGTTCTGCTGCGCCGGCAACGGCGAGGAGTGCTTCAACAAGGTAGCCGAGCTCGTGAATCGCGCCGCTGAGTATAAGCACGCCCGTATCGTGACCGTGAGCGGTGAGAACTTCTCGAACGCCGGTTCGACCATCGTTGAGGAGCTCGCCTTTACCCTCGCAGCCGGTCACGACTACCTGGTTCGCCTGATGGAGAAGGGTCTGTCGGTGGATTTGGCTGCCCGCAAGATCCGCTTCTCGATGGGCGTTACGGCCAACTACTTCCTGGAGATGGCCAAGTTCCGCGCTGCCCGTATGCTGTGGGCCAACATCGTGAAGGCCTACAACCCCGAGAAGAACTGCGCTTGCAAGATGTACACGCACGCCGTAACCTCGAGCTGGAACCAGACCGCATACGACCCCTATGTAAATATGTTGCGCGGTACGACCGAGGCCATGTCGGCCACGATCGCCGGCGTAAACACGCTGGAGGTTCTCCCCTTCAACGTCGCTTATGAGGCTCCCACCGAGTTCTCGCAGCGCATCGCCCGCAACGTAGAGCTCCTGCTGAAGCACGAGTCGCACTTCGACCAGGTGGTTGACCCCGCCGGTGGTTCGTACTACATCGAGACCCTGACGAAGAGCATCGCCGAGGAGGCTTGGAAGCTCTTCCTCGAGGTAGAGGAGAAGGGTGGCTACACCGCAGCCTTTGAGGCTGGCTTCGTAGTCGAGAAGGTGAAGGCTTCGGCCGCCGCCAAGGACAAGAACATCATGATGCGTCGTCAGATCCTGCTGGGTGCCAACCAGTACCCCAACTTCACGGAGACCGCTTCGAAGGAGCTGTGCGCCTGCGCCGTAGAGCGCAAGGAGGCCGAGGGCAATGTCCTGGTTCCCTACCGTGGTTCGATGGCTTTCGAGCAGATGCGCCTCGGCGTAGATCGCAGCGGCAAGGCTCCCAAGGCCTTCATGCTCACCTGCGGTAGCCTGGCCATGGCCCGTGCCCGCGCTCAGTTCTCGTGCAACTTCTTCGCCTGCGCCGGTATCAAGGTACAGGACAACACCTTCTTCAAGTCGGTTGAGGAGGGCGTTGAGGCCGCTTTGGCATCGAAGGCCGAGATCGTAGTAGTTTGCGCTTCGGACGACGACTATGCAACCGTAGCCCCCAAGGTGAAGGAGCTGCTGGGCGGCAAGGCAATCCTCGTAGTTGCCGGTGCTCCCGCCTGCACCCCCGAACTGGAGGCTCAGGGTATCACCAACTTTATCAACGTGAAGAGCAACGTGCTCGAAACGCTCAAGTTCTACCTCAAGGAGCTTGGCATCTAAAACGCAACGAGTTATGAGAGCTAAATTTTCAGAACTGAAATATGCGGGCGCAGAGCAGACGAGCTGCTGCGCCAAGAAGGGCTGCGGACAGGTAGAGCCGTGGCTGACCGCCGAGCAAATCGAAGTGAAGGGCGGTTATACGAAGGAGGATCTCGAGGGCATGGAGCACCTGAACTATGCAGCAGGTGTGGCTCCCTTCCTGCGCGGTCCCTACTCGACGATGTATGTGATGCGTCCCTGGACGATCCGTCAGTATGCAGGTTTCTCGACGGCCGAGGAGTCGAATGCCTTCTACCGCCGCAACCTGGCTGCCGGTCAGAAGGGTCTTTCGGTGGCCTTCGACCTGGCTACGCACCGTGGCTACGACGCCGATCACCCGCGTGTAGTGGGCGACGTTGGTAAGGCCGGTGTGTCGATCTGCTCGGTAGAGGACATGAAGGTACTCTTCGACGGTATTCCCTTGAACCAGATGTCGGTTTCGATGACCATGAACGGTGCCGTACTGCCCGTTTTGGTCTTCTACATCGTGACGGGTCTGGAGCAGGGTTGCACCCTGGAGCAGCTGTCGGGTACGATCCAGAACGATATCTTGAAGGAGTTCATGGTGCGTAACACCTATATCTATCCTCCCAAGTTCTCGATGAAGATCATCGCCGACATCTTTGAGTACACCTCGAAGAACATGCCCAAGTTCAACTCGATCTCGATTTCGGGTTACCACATGCAGGAGGCCGGTGCTACGGCCGATATCGAGCTGGCCTACACGCTGGCCGATGGTCTGGAGTATCTGCGTGCCGGTATCAACGCCGGTATGTCG
>CAJGDL010000111.1 GCA_904502075.1 uncultured Alistipes sp. | reverse complement strand
GAGACGAAGAACTGCGACGAACCCGGGTCGCCCTGACGACCCGAACGACCGCGCAACTGGCGGTCTACGCGACGGCTCTCGTGGCGCTCCGTACCGATGATGGCCAAACCGCCGGCGGCCTTCACCTCATCGGTAAGCTTGATATCGGTACCACGACCGGCCATGTTGGTGGCGATCGTAACCTGACCCGGGCGGCCGGCTTCGACTACCACCTGGGCCTCCAGCTGGTGCTGCTTGGCGTTCAAGACATTGTGCTTGATGCCGCGCAGTTTGAGCATGCGGCTCAAGAGCTCCGAGATCTCCACCGAGGTGGTACCCACCAGCACGGGGCGTCCCTCGCCTACGAGGCGTACCACCTCGTTGATCACGGCGTTATACTTCTCGCGCTTGGTCTTGTAGACCAGGTCGGCTTGGTCGTTTCTCAGGATGGGGCGGTTCGTGGGGATCACCACTACATCCAACTTGTAGATGTTCCAGAACTCCGATGCTTCGGTCTCGGCCGTACCGGTCATACCGGCCAGCTTGTGGTACATGCGGAAGTAGTTCTGCAGGGTGATGGTGGCAAAGGTCTGCGTGGCGGCCTCGACCTTCACACGCTCTTTGGCCTCGATGGCCTGATGCAGGCCATCCGAGTAGCGACGACCATCCAGGATACGTCCCGTCTGCTCGTCCACGATCTTCACCTTGTTGTCCATCACCACATACTCGGTATCCTTCTCGAACATCGAGTAGGCCTTCAGGAGCTGATTTACGGTGTGTACGCGCTCCGATTTGATGGCGTAGTCGTTGATCACGGCATCGCGCTTTTGGGCCTTCTCCTCGGCCGTAAGGTCGAGCTTTTCGATGTCGGCCACGGAGGCTCCGATGTCGGGCAGCACGAAGAATCCGTCTTCGTTAAAGTATTTCGAGAGAACCTCATGGCCCTTGTCGGTGAGCTCCACGGAGTTCATCTTCTCGTCAATGACGAAGAACAACTCGTCCGTGATCTCGGGCATGCGACGATTGTTGTCGGCCATGTAGATATTCTCGGTCTTCTGCATCTGCACCTTGATACCCGTTTCGGAGAGAAACTTGATCAGGGGCTTATACTTCGGCAGACCCTTGTGGGCGCGGTACATCAGGATGCCACCCTCCTCGTTCTTGCCCTCGGCCATCAACTTACGCGACTCGGCCACGAGGTTCGTGACAAAGTTCTTCTGCATGTTGTAGAGGTGCTCGATGGCGGGACGATACTGCTCGAAGAGTTGGTCATCGCCCTTGGGCACGGGGCCCGAGATAATGAGCGGCGTTCGGGCATCGTCGATCAATACCGAGTCCACCTCATCGACAATGGCGAAGTGGTGCTTGCGCTGTACAAGGTCTTTGGGCGACGAGGCCATGTTGTCGCGCAGGTAGTCGAAGCCATATTCGTTGTTCGTACCGAAGGTGATGTCGGCCATATAGGCCTTGCGACGCGCCTCGGAGTTGGGCTGGTGCTTGTCGATGCAGTCCACCGAAAGGCCGTGGAACTGATACATGGGGCCCATCCACTCGGAGTCACGCTTGGCGAGGTAGTCGTTCACCGTTACCAGGTGGACACCCTTGCGGGCCAGGGCGTTCAGGAAGACCGGAAGCGTAGCCACCAGGGTTTTACCCTCACCCGTGGCCATCTCGGCGATCTTACCCTTGTGTAACACCACGCCACCGAAGAGCTGTACATCGTAGTGGATCATCTCCCATTTCAGGTCGTTGCCTCCGGCCAGCCAGTGGGTGGCGTAGATAGCCTTGTCGCCCTCGATGGTGACGAACTCCTTCTCGGCCGCGAGGTTGCGGTCGAAATCGTTGGCGGTAACCTCCACCGTCTCGTTCTCCGTGAAACGGCGGGCCGTATCCTTCATGATGGCGAAAGCCTCGGGGAGGATCTGGTCGAGCTGCTGCTCGATCTTCTCGTCAATGCGCTTGACCGTTTGGTCGATCTCCTTCGAGATGCGCTCCTTCTCCTCGAGCGAGATCTCGTTGTTCTCCAACTTGGCCTTGAGCTCCGAGATGTGGGCCTCATCCTGGGCGATGAAGTCGGCAATCTGCTTCATCAGCGCCGCCGAACGACCACGCAACTCGTCGTTCGAAAGGGCGGAGATGGTGGGGTAGATCGCCTTGATCTTATCTACATAGGGTTGAATCTCCTTACGATCCTTGTCGGCCTTCGAGCCGAAGATCAGTTTCAATAAACCGGTTAAAATATCCATAGTTCGTTGTTTTGTATTTTTCGTTATTTCTCTTGTTTCTCACCCATGTGCTCGCGCGCGTAGGGCGCACACGCATGTATGCGAACCTACAAAGATACATATAATTTTTGGGAATGGAAAGATATTGCCCTGCTTTTTGGGT
The DNA here is from genome assembly GCA_904502075.1 of uncultured Alistipes sp. GTDB lineage: Bacteria > Bacteroidota > Bacteroidia > Bacteroidales > Rikenellaceae > Alistipes. The sequence continues at coordinate 2,809 of CAJGDL010000111.1, read as the reverse complement.
AAAAGAGGGCGAAAGCGACCATGAATAGAGCGCTTTTCCCTCTGCAGGGTGTTGTGCAGGGAGAGAAAAGCGCCATTCCGGAGGCTTTGTCGAGGGGCCTCAATGACTCTGCGGGGACTAACAGTAGCCGCACTCCTTGGGGAAGAGCTCGCTGAGCTCCTCGAAGGTCATCGAGTGGATCCTGCAGGAGCCGATCCCTTGGGGCAGGATGACCGAGAGCCGGTCGCCGGCGCGTTTCTTGTCTTTGGCGATGGCGCGCAGGAATTTGGGGATCAGATAGGGTGGAGCACTCAAGGGGAGTTGGTGCTCGCCGATGACGCGGGCGATCAGGGCCACCTCCTCTTCGCGCATCAGCCCCAGTCGCGTGGCGATGCGGCAGGCGATGAGGATTCCCACGGCGACAGCCTCTCCGTGGTTGAACTTCGGTTCGCACTTCTCGATGGCATGGGCGAAGGTGTGGCCCAGGTTGAGGAGTTTTCTCTCGCCCTGCTCCTTTTCGTCGTGCTGCACGATGGCGGCCTTGACCTCGATCGCGGCACGGATTACCTGATCCAAGTGCTTGAACCCCATGCGCATCCGACGATTTGTCAGGAATTCGAGTTTCATGAATAGATCTGCGTTGCCGATGATGGCCGCCTTGATTACCTCGGCCATGCCGGCGCGAAATTCGCGGACGGGGAGCGAGTGGAGGAGCTTCGAGTCGCAGATCACGAAGTGGGGCTGCGTGAAGGTGCCCACCATATTCTTGTAGCCGTTCAGATTCACCGCATTCTTACCCCCCACCGAGGCATCGACCTGGGCCAGCAGGGTTGTGGGAACAAAACCAAACTTCAACCCCCGCATATAGGTCGAGGCGACGAAGCCGGCCAGGTCGCAGACCACGCCTCCACCGATACCCACCACCCACCAGGAGCGATCGACCCCGAGTTCGATGAATTGGAGGTAGAGTTGCCGGGCAGCGGCGAGGCTCTTGGCTCGCTCTCCCTGCCCTACCAGCAGGTGCGGGTAGCGACCCACGAGCTCAGGGTGGCAGCGAGCGACATTTTCGTCCGTGAGGATTACCACCCGTCCGTGGCGCGGCAGTACGAGCGACAAGATCTCCGAGGCATCTCCCTGGTAGATGCTGCTCTTGCGCTTGATGACCAAAAAGGGTTCGGTGGATCGGATCATAAAGATTCGGGGCTTATGGGTGAGTTTCTCCTACAAAATTACAAAATTATTTTATAAAAAATCGTATCTTTGTCCCCAAATTCTATCACTATGCAAAAACTACGCAATATTGCCATTATTGCACACGTCGACCACGGCAAGACCACGCTGGTCGATAAGATGATTCTCCAGAGCCACGTCTTGCGCGACAACTCGAAGCAGGCCGAAGGAGAACTGATTTTGGATAACAACGACCTGGAGCGTGAGCGCGGTATCACGATCCTCTCGAAAAACGTATCGGTAATCTACAAGGATTACAAGATCAATATCATCGACACCCCGGGCCACGCCGACTTCGGAGGCGAGGTGGAGCGCGTACTCAACATGTGCGACGGAGTGCTCCTGTTGGTCGATGCCTTCGAGGGAACGATGCCCCAGACTCGCTTCGTATTGCAGAAGGCCCTTTCGCTCGGCAAGAAGCCCATCGTGGTGGTCAATAAGGTCGATAAGCAGAATTGCCGCCCCGAGGTGGTCAACGAGCAAGTTTTCGACCTGATGTTCTCGCTCGATGCCACCGAGGAGCAACTCGACTACAAGACCATCTACGGTTCAGCCCGACAGGGATGGATGTCGCATGTCTGGAACGAGCCCACTGAGTCGCTGGCCCCCCTGTTGGATACCATCATCGACGAGATCCCTGCCCCCGAGGCGGTGGAGGGTACCCCCCAGATGTTGGTTACCTCGCTCGAATACTCCGCCTACACGGGCCGCATCGCCGTGGGTAAACTCACGCGAGGCTCCCTGCGTGCCGGACAGAATGTGACCCTGGCCAAGCGCGATGGCGTAACCCTCCAGAAGACCAAGATCAAGGAGTTGATGGTCTTCGAGGGGCTCGGCAAGAAGAAGGTCGAGGAGGTACACTGCGGTGAGATCTGCGCCCTCACGGGCATCGAGGGTTTCGAAATCGGTGATACGATCTGCGACTTCGAGAATCCCGAACCGCTGCCCCCCATTGCCATCGACGAGCCTACGATGTCGATGCTCTTTACGATCAACAACTCCCCCTTCTTCGGAAAGGATGGTAAATACGTCACCTCGCGCCACATCAAGGAGCGTTTGGACAAGGAGCTCGAGAAGAACCTCGCCCTGCGTGTCGAGCCGGGATTGTCGGCCGATAGTTTTGTGGTCTATGGCCGTGGCGTGTTGCACCTCTCGGTGCTGATCGAGACGATGCGCCGCGAGGGCTACGAGTTGCAGGTGGGACAGCCCAAGGTGATCATCAAGGAGATCGACGGCCACAAGTGCGAGCCCGTGGAGGAGATGACGGTGGATTGCCCCGAGGAGTACTCGGGTACGGTGATCGAGCTCACCACGCGCCGCAAGGGTATGCTCACCAACATGGTCTCCACGGCAGACCGCGTGCGTTTGGAGTTCAATATCCCCTCGCGCGGCATCATCGGTCTGCGTTCGAATATGCTCACGGCTACGGCCGGTGAGGCGATCATGACCCACCGCCTAAAGGGGTTCGAGCCCTGGATGGGTGAGATCGAGATGCGTACCAACGGATCGATCATCGCAAGTGAGACGGGTACGGCTTACGCCTACTCGATTGACAAGTTGCAGGATCGCGGCCGCTTCTTCATCGCCCCCAATGATCCTG
>CAJGDL010000110.1 GCA_904502075.1 uncultured Alistipes sp. | reverse complement strand
TCAAAGTCCACCAACTCACCGCGCCCCATTTGTCCGCGGGTGATTGTGCCGTAGGGGACTACGCGGATGTGGGCCGTGCGACGAATCGCCTCGTACTGCAGGTCGAGGTGCTCGCGCGAGTCGGGTGCCGGGTTCAGGTTGGGCATCGAGAAGACCGTGGTGTAGCCGCCACGCGCCGCGGCGAGCGTTCCCGAGGCGATGGTCTCCTTCTTTTCGAAGCCGGGTTCGCGCAGGTGGACATGGACATCGACCAAGCCGGGCAGGATGTACTTGCCCGTGCAATCGACCTCCTCGGCCCCTTCGGCCGAAGCCTCCTTGCCGATCTGCTCCACGCGTCCATCACGCACCACCACTGTGGCCTCTTCGAAGCCTCCTTCGCGATAAACTTTACCGCCTTTCAATACCCATACTTTGCTCATAAACAGTCGTTATCGGATAAAAAAAGGGGCAACTGAAAACAGTTACCCCAAAACAATGGAAAAAATAGAGATCCCGCAACCCGCCGGCTGTCCGGTCGTGTTTTTCGCCGTCTGCTTGTGCAGTGCGTAGTCATTCGAAAGGGTGCGGATCATCTTCTTTCCGATTTATTGGTGCAAAGGTACAAAATTATTCACGATTCGCAATGCTCGGGGGTCAATTATTTTTCATTTCTTGCGAAAATAATAGCGTGTCAGAATATGGCTTTGGAATTTGATTCGGGATGGATTTGTGGGGTTTGGTGCATTATTTATAAAAAATTTGTATATTTGTGGATTGAAAACCGACTATTTGCAAATTGAAAAGCATGAATTTCAAGATTGACAAGGCGGCAAAATATGCCGTAATCGGCTATGGAAGTTGGGCTACGGCCCTTGTGAAGGTGCTCACCGAACGCGATTGCGAGGTGGGTTGGTATGTGCGCAACCCCGAGATTTTGGAGTCGCTCCTTGCCGAGGGGCGCAACTCGCGCTACCTTTCGGATGTGGAGTTCGATACGGCTCGCATTCGCCCCTCCGACGACCTGAACAAGGTGGTTTCCGAGGCCGATGTGCTGGTCTTGGCCTCGCCTTCGGCCTATCTGAAGAAGTTCCTCGAGCCGCTCACCGTCTCGCTCAAAGATAAGTTCATCATCTCGGCTATCAAGGGAATTGTCCCCGATGATTATGTTACCATCATCGAGTACCTGTCGGAGCACTACGGACTCTCGAACGATCAGTTGGGTATCATCACCGGTCCCTCGCATGCCGAGGAGGTGGCATTGGAGCGTCTGAGCTACCTCACGGTGGTCTGCACCGACGAGGAGAATGCCCGTCTCCTGGGAGAGCGTTTCTCGACCAAGTATGTGCAGATCAGCTACGCCTCGGATCTCTACGGGGTGGAGTATGCCTCGGTGCTGAAGAATATCTACGCCCTGGCGGTGGGTATCGCCGCGGGGTTGGGCTACGGCGACAACTTCTTGGCCGTGCTGATTTCGAATAGCGCGATGGAGATGAGTCGTTTTCTCAACGAGAGTGCCCCCACGGAGCGTAACACGCTGGCTTCGGCCTACTTGGGCGACCTGCTCGTGACCTGTTACTCGATCTACAGCCGCAACCGCCGTTTGGGTAACCTCATTGGCCGTGGCTGTTCGGTGAAGAGTGCTCTCAATGAGATGACGATGGTGGCTGAGGGCTATTTCGCTGCCGACTGCCTTCGCCATGTGAATCTGCGCCATAAGATCGACATGCCGATCGCCACGATGGTCTATGAGGTGCTTTATAAAGGGGCATCGGCCCGCAAGTCGATGCGTGCCCTGACGGCCAAGTTGATTTGATCAACGATTTAGACAATAGAAAGAATCATAATAAATAGGTAATTTAGGTAATTGAAACGTATGAAAGCGATTAAATTGGATATCTCGAAGTCGGGCTTCACGGTGCCTGCCGAGATGCAGCAGAAGGCCCTTGAGGCCAACCGCCTGCTCCACACGAAGCAGGGGGCCGGAAACGATTTCCTGGGTTGGGTAAATCTCCCCTCGTCGATCTCGGCCGACGAAATTGCAGCCATCAAGGCTCAGGCCGATAAATTGCGCGAGAAGGCCGAGGTGATCATCTGCATCGGTATCGGTGGTTCCTACCTGGGTGCCAAGGCGGTTTTGGAGGCCATGAGCAACTCGTTCGCCCTCATCAAGAAGCAGAAGACGGAGCCCATCATCCTCTTTGCCGGTCAGAACATCTCGGAGGATTACACCTCGGAGCTCTTGGAGGCTGTGAAGGAGTACTCGGTGGCCGCCATTGTGATCTCGAAGTCGGGGACGACGACCGAGCCCGCCATCGCCTTCCGCCTGATCAAGGCCGAGTTGGAGCAGCGTTACGGCAAGGCCGAGGCTGCGGAGCGCATTGTGGCTATCACCGACAAGGCGCGTGGTGCCTTGAAGACCCTCGCTACGAACGAGGGCTATCCCACCTTCGTGATTCCCGACGATGTCGGTGGCCGCTTCTCGGTGCTGACCCCCGTGGGTCTGCTGCCCCTGGCTGCCGCTGGTGTCGATATCGCCGCCCTGGTGAAGGGTGCGCAGGATATGGAGCAGGCGACGGCAGCCGATGTTCCTTACGAAGAGAACCTCGCAGCCATCTACGCTTCGGTGCGCAACCTCCTCTATCAGGATGGTAAGAAGATTGAGATCTTGGCCTCCTACGAGCCCAAGTTGCAGTATATTGCCGAGTGGTGGAAGCAGCTCTACGGGGAGTCGGAGGGCAAGCAGGGTAAGGGTATCTTCCCTGCCAGTGTAACCCTTACGGCCGACCTGCACTCGATGGGTCAGTATATCCAGGAGGGCGAGCGTCACCTCTTCGAGACGGTGATCTCGGTGGCCAACCCCGCTCGCAAGGTGGTGATCGAGGCCGATGAGGCCAACCTCGACGGCCTGAATTTCATGGCCGGCAAGCGCATCTCGGAGGTGAATCGCATGGCCGAGCTCGGCGTGCAGCTTGCCCATGTGGATGGCGGTGTGCCCAACTTGCGTATTGAGATCGAGCAGATTGATGCCTACACGATCGGTGCCCTGCTTTACTTCTTCGAGAAGGCTTGTGGTATCAGCGGTTACATTCTGGGTGTCAATCCCTTCGATCAGCCCGGTGTGGAGGCTTATAAGAAGAATATGTTTGCCCTGCTGGATAAGCCCGGCTACGAGGAGGCTTCGAAGGCGATCAAAGCCCGCTTGTAATCTCTCGCATCGAGATCTCCGCAAGGGGGTCTTATGAAATGATTCCGGAACGGAAAGCCTTGAGGGGCAGCCCGTTCCGGATGTTTTTTTGGGTTTGTTCAATTCATCCCCGCCGAAATAAAAAAGCCACCCTCATGGGTGGCTTTTGCTTGTTCTCAACTTTTTTAGAGCAGACGGAAGGCGACTTCCGAACGAGCATCCTTGACGGGGATGGCGATGTCAGCGATCTCGGCAGGAACCTCGGAGGCGATCTCAAAGGTCGAAACCTCGCTGCCTACGGTCCACTGCATCGAGTTGTCCTTCATCGAGGTGATCGAGTAGGTCGAGGCCCACTTCACACCGTCGCTATAGGTTCCCGTGATGGTCTTGGCCTCGGCATCCAGCGTGTAGTCACCGATGAAGAAGACTACGCCCGTGTAGTTGATATTCTTCTGGTAGAGTTTGAAGGTACCATTGGTGCGGAGCTCCAAATAGGCAGCCTGATTCTCTGCGGGGAATTCGGTTGCGGGCGACCAAGCGGTCAGTTGCCACGTCTTCGAGACGTTTTCCACGCTTACGGCTACCTCTTTGCCTTCGGGCTCGGGCTGGGGAGGGGTAGGTCCGGGGGTGGGTTCTTCACTGCCTCCGCAGTTGCAGAGCGTTACGGCCATCATGGCCATTGCAAAAAATTGAAACAGTTTTTTCATGGGTTCATTCATTGCCGCCCGTTTGGTTCTCGGGATCGGTTTGGCAAATATAGGGAAAGTTGCAGATATTTACAAAAGTTTCTTCCGTTTTTTTTCTGCAGAGGGCGAAAAATGTAGAAAACTTGCCGCTCTGGGCACCAAAAATGCAACGCTTCCTCTCTAAACACAAGCCATGGCGGGATCTATTTTTTTTCGAATTCTTTCTCTGCTTTCGATCTTTTGCCTCTTTTCGGGGTGCGGTCATGCGTTGCCTGAAGCAGAGACCGAACGAACCGACCTGATCGCTTTGCAGGAGGCTGCCGGCTGTTGTGCCTATGCGAGGATCTTCTGCCTTCGGGCCTCGACCCGAGCCGAATCGGAGGGGGTGCTCGATGCCGCGCGACTCTTTGCGGCGTTGGCCTATTCGCAACAGATTCATGAACATCTTTATGTCGCGGCAATTCATCATTTAGGGGGGTCTTACCATCCGTCGCACCGCGTCGTTCTTCGTTTAGCGGCCACTCCGGAGAATCTCCGAACCTTTCTTTCTACGGTGAATTATGCCGAGAGGGCTCCGATCTCGCGCCTTTTGGAGCAAAAGAATCGGTATGCGGCACGTTTGATGGTGCGCCATGCCGCCTCGGAGAATCGTGCGCGCCACTGGGTCGAACTTCTGCTTCTCTGCTCCGAGCCGCAGGGGAGCTCCCCTTATCAAGTCTGCCCGCGTTGTGGCTACCTCACTTCGAGCCGTTACCCCGATCCCTACTGCCCGCAGTGCATGGCTTCGGCCGACCGATTCCGTAGTTTCTGATCAGCAAAAGAGAGTCTTTCCGTTTCGGGGAGGGGCCTTAAGCGAGCGTGTAAGCGGTTTTTTGCCGGCATGGGGTATACCTATTATATATAGGCGATCTCTCGTTTCTAAAAAAAATGTAAGTTTTTCTGCTTTTGTGTTGCGGATATTGAATAATATGTTTATATTTGCACCCGATTTGGCTCATAAATGAGCATAAATCCGAGAAAAAAGGTTCTTTGAGCAGAATTTTAAATTTTTTTCACTAAAAATTTGGTGGATTAAAATTTTATACTTATCTTTGCAAACCAAAACGGAGGATTTGCCGATGTAGCTCAGCTGGTCAGAGCAGCTGATTTGTAATCAGCAGGTCGTGGGTTCGAATCCCTCCATCGGCTCAACAGGGTCGGGAGGTGTGAGGAGTAACGGCGGGCGCGTTGAGTTGAAGGATCCGAGTTTTTGAACATATTGGGAAGATACCAGAGTGGCCAAATGGGGCAGACTGTAAATCTGCTGGTTTATACCTTCGGTGGTTCGAATCCATCTCTTCCCACTTAATTCACGCCGGTTGGAGTTGCAAATCCGAGACCTTTGGGTTGAGGAGGGGGAGATTCTGAACGGTGTATTTTTGCG
>CAJGDL010000109.1 GCA_904502075.1 uncultured Alistipes sp. | reverse complement strand
TGGAGCGTCTCTTCGAGCAGGAGGTTCCCGAGATCTACGATGGTCTGATCACCATCAAGAAGATTGCCCGCATCCCGGGTGAGCGTGCCAAGGTGGCCGTGGAGAGCTACGACGAGCGCATTGACCCCGTAGGAGCCTGCGTAGGTATGAAGGGTTCGCGTATCTACACCATCGTCAAGGAGCTGCGCAACGAGAACATCGACGTGGTGAACTACACGACCAACACCCAACTCATGATCCAGCGTTCGCTGAACCCCGCCAAGATCTCGAGCATCACAATCGACGAGGAGTCGATGACGGCAACCGTCTATCTGAAGCCCGACCAGGTGTCGTTGGCCATCGGTAAGGGCGGTCTGAACATCCGCCTCTCAAAGCTCCTGACGGGCTACGACATTGATGTGTACCGCGAGGTCGAGGAGGAGGACGTAGCCCTCACCGAGTTCTCGGATGAGATCGAGAAGTGGATCATCGACGCCCTGAAGGCTGCCGGTTGCGACACGGCCAAGAGTGTCCTGGAGCTCCCGATCGAGGAGGTGGCCCGTCGTGGCGACCTGGAGTTGGAGCAGGCTCAGCAGGTGGTAGACATCCTGAAGTCCGAGTTCGAATAAGCGAACCGCAGATTAAATCCCCAAAGAAGAAAAAAAGACGATTATATGAGTAACGAAAGAAAACTGAGACTCATCCAGGTGGCCAAGGAGTTCAAGGTAGGTCTTAATACCTTGACCGACTTCCTCCAGAAGAAGGGTATCAAGAGCGACGGTTCGCCCAATGCCATGGTCGAGCCCGAGGTCTACGCCATGCTGGAGAAGGAGTTCGGTGGCAACCGAGCCAGTGCCGGTGCCCGCGATTCGGTTCGTGAGCGCATCTCGCAAAAGCAGAATACGGTTTCGATCGAGCAGCCCGCCCCTACCCCCAAGAAGGAGGAAGAGGAGGTAGTAATCAAGAGCCGCACGATTGACAACCGCGACCAATTGCAGCAGCCGAAGATCCTCGGCAAGATCGACCTTTCGCCCAAGAAGAAGGAGGAGGTCAAGAAGGAGGAACCCAAGAAGGAAGAGCCCCAAAAAGAGGAGCTCAAGCCGGCCCCAACTCCGAAGGTAGAGTCCAAGAAGGAGGAGGTGAAAAAGGTGGAGGAGCCCAAAAAGGAGGAGCCCAAAGCGGCCCCCGCTCCCCAACCCAAGAAGGAGGAGAAGCCTGCTGAGGCTCCCGTGGAGCATAAGGATTCGACCTTCCGTCCCGAGACTGCGACCCTGACAGGTCCCAAGGTGTTGGGTACGATGGATGTAACGGGTATGATTCCGGGTGGCAAGCACAAGCGCAAGCGTCTGCAGAAGGAGAAGGTAGACCTGAACAAGGCCCAGCAGCAACAGAAAGGCCAGGGAGGTCAGTCGCAAAAGGGCCAGGGAGGAAAGAGTGGCCAGGGAGGCCAGAACAACCAGCCCAAGAACGGCAACATCCCGCAGAATCAGCCCAAGCCCGGGGAGGGTCGCAAGAACAAGAAGAAGAATCAGCCGAAGCCCGTGGTTCGCCAGGAGGTGAGCGACGAGGAGGTTTCGAAGCAGGTGAAGGATACGCTGGCCCGTCTGACGGCCAAGGGTGCCAAGTCGAAGGGTGCGAAGTACCGCAAGGAGAAGCGCGAGCTGGTGGCCGAGCGTATGAACGAGGAGATGGAGCGTAACGAGATGGAGCGTTCCGTGCTGAAGGTGACCGAATTCGTAACGGTAAGCGAGCTGGCCACGATGATGGACGTCTCGGTTACGGAGGTGATCACCGCCTGCATGAACCTCGGTCTGATGGTTTCGATCAACCAGCGTCTGGATGCTGAGGCTTTGGTCGTTGTGGCCGAGGAGTTCGGCTTCAAGGTGGAGTTCGTATCGGTAGAGATCCAGGAGGCTATTTCGGACGAGGCTGACACCGAAGAGGAGCTTGTTGCCCGTCCCCCGATCGTAACGGTGATGGGACACGTTGACCACGGTAAGACCTCGCTGTTGGACAACATCCGCAAAACGAACGTCATCGAGGGTGAGGCAGGAGGTATCACGCAGCACATCGGTGCCTATAGCGTGGAGCTCAATGGCCAGAAGATCACCTTCCTCGATACGCCGGGTCACGAGGCCTTTACCGCCATGCGTGCCCGTGGAGCCAAGATCACGGACGTGGCCATCATCATCGTGGCGGCCGACGACCATGTGATGCCCCAAACCACGGAGGCCATCAACCACGCCCAGGCCGCCGGCGTTCCGATGGTATTTGCCATCAACAAGATTGACAAACCCGCCGCCAACCCCGACCACATCAAGGAGCAGCTGGCTCAGATGAACTACCTGGTAGAGGATTGGGGCGGCAAGTTCCAGTCGCAGGATGTGTCGGCCAAGCAGGGCCTCAACCTCGACAAACTCCTCGAAAAGGTGCTTTTGGAGGCCGAGATGCTCGATCTGAAGGCCAACCCCAACCGCAAGGCCGTGGGTTCGGTGATCGAGTCGACGCTCGACAAGGGTCGCGGCTATGTGGCCACGATCATCGTACAGAATGGTACGCTGCGCGTGGGCGATGTGATCCTCTCGGGTATCTACACGGGCCGCGTCAAGGCGATGTTCGACGAAAATGGCAAGAAAGTACTCGAGGCCGGCCCCTCGACCCCCGTACAGGTGCTGGGTCTGAACGGAGCACCCCAGGCCGGTGACACCTTCAATGTGATGGAGGATGACCGCTCGGCCCGCGAGATCGCCAACAAGCGCGAGCAGTTGCAGCGCATGCAGGGCATCATGACCCAGAAGCATGTAACGCTCGATGAGATCGGTCGCCGTATTGCCATCGGTTCGTTCAAGGAGCTCAACATCATCGTCAAGGGTGACGTGGATGGTTCAATCGAGGCCATGTCGGGCTCGCTGATCAAGCTCTCGAAGGAGACCGTACAGGTGAATGTGATCCACTCGGCCGTAGGTCAGATCTCGGAGTCGGACGTACTGCTGGCCGCCGCCTCGAATGCCATTATCGTGGGCTTCCAGGTGCGCCCCTCGGCCACAGCCCGCAAGCTGGCCGAGAAGGAGGAGATCGAAATCCGCCTCTACTCGATCATCTACGATGCAATCAACGACATCAAGGATGCTATCGAGGGTATGTTGGAGCCCGTGATGAAGGAGGAGATTGTCTGCTCGGTAGAGGTGCTGGAGACCTTCAAGATCTCGAAGGTGGGCACGGTGGCCGGTTGCGTGGTACGCGAAGGCAAGTTGCAGCGCAACACCCCGATCCGCGTGATCCGCGACGGTATTGTGATCTACACCGGTAAGCTCGGCTCGCTGCGCCGCTTCAAGGACGACGTGAAGGAGGTAACCAACGGCATGGACTGCGGTCTGAACATCGAGTCGTTCAACGACATCAAGGTGGGCGATATTGTCGAGGGTTACGAGCAGGTAGCCGTGAAGCAGAAGTAGGCCTAAAGACAAAAGTGAAGCAAGATTTTTACTAAACGTATAACAAAAAAACTAACCTAATCAGTCATGATGAACATGCAAATCAAGTTTACGACCCCCGAGGAGGCCGTAAAGGTAATCAAGTCGGGTGACCACATCCACCTGAGTTCGGTGGCATCGGCTCCCCAGTGCCTGATCAAGGCCATGTGCGAGCGCGGTCGTAACAAGGAGTTCTGTGATGTACACATCCACCACCTCCACACCGAGGGTGCCGCCCCCTACTCGGAGCCCGAATTCGAGGGCATCTTCCAGCTCGACTCGTTCTTCGTAGGTGGCAATGTGCGTAAGACGACCCAGGCCGGTTATGCCGACTACATTCCCATCTTCCTCTCGGAGACGCAGCGTCTGTATCGCTCGGGCGCCGTTCCCTGCAACGTAGCCATGATCCAGGTTTCGACCCCCGACAAGCACGGCTATGTATCGCTGGGTACCTCGGTAGATGCCACGCTGGCTGCCGTGGAGACCGCCGACCATGTGATCGCCGTAGTAAACCGCCATGTGCCCCGCTCGTTCGGTGATGCGATGATCCATGTCTCGATGATCGACCTCTTCGTGGAGGATGACACGCCGCTCGAGGAGGCGCACTTCACGACCCCCAACGAGGTAGAGGTGAAGATCGGTAAGTATTGTGCCGAATTGATCGAGGACGGTGCCACCCTGCAGATGGGTATTGGTGCCATTCCCAACGCTGTATTGGCTCAGTTGGGTGGCCACAAGAACCTGGGTATCCACACCGAGATGTTCGCCGACGGCGTACTGCCCCTCGTAGAGGCCGGTGTTATCAACGGTGCCGCCAAGAACATCGACAAGGGCAAGATGGTTTCGACCTTCCTGATGGGTTCGCAGAAGGTATATGACTTCATCGACGACAACCCGGGCGTGCTGATGATGGATGTAGGCTACACGAACGACCCCTTCATCATCGCCAAGAACGACCGCGTAACGGCCATCAACTCGGCCCTGCAGGTAGACATCACGGGTCAGGTGTGCGCCGACTCGCTGGGTACGAAGTTCTACTCGGGTGTGGGTGGTCAGATCGACTTCATCTACGGTGCTTCGCTCTCGAAGGGCGGTAAGGCCATCATCGCTATGCCTTCGGTAACGAACAAGGGTGTTTCGAAGATCGCCCCGATCCTCACGCCCGGTGCCGGTGTCGTAACGACGCGTAACCACATCCACTGGTTCGTCACGGAGCACGGTGCCGTGGATCTCTACGGCAAGAGCCTCCAGGAGCGTGCCCGCCTGATCATCTCGGTAGCCGATCCTTCGGCCCGCGAGGAGCTCGACCGCGCTGCCTTCGAGCGCTACGGTTCGCACCACCACTACATTAAAAGCTATATGAAGAAATAACCATTTCTTCATATAATCACAAAGGCTTCCTGTGGGAAGCCTTTGTTGCTTTTAATGTAGTGGTGGTGAACCACCTAAAATATTTACATTCCCCCTAAATCCCCCTTTGTCAAAGGGGGACTTAATCCTACTATGTAGGCTTTTCCTTCTTCGCACCTCGGCATAGTCTGCGAGCAGCCTCTGCCCTCGGTTTGTCGGCGGTTGTCGCAAGCTCCATTAAAAAGCTCGTAGCAAATGCTGCGAGCTTTACTTTTTGCCATTGGCTATTTTTGTATACACCTCCATTCCGAGCTAATGCAATGACGATTGATTGTTTTTTTTGCTCGTTCGGAAATAATTACTTAACTTTGTAGTGCAGTCCTCGGATTGCAGACATATTTTGATGAAAGTGTATTAGCTTTTATCCCTTTTGGAAATCTGGAAAATTTCAATGCACAAGGGAAGCAACACACTCGTCACTCCGTATTGACTCTTCAATAGGGGTGTTTTGCCCCATTCTTGTAGATAGATACGAGTGTGGGGTATTGTTTATTTGTG
>CAJGDL010000108.1 GCA_904502075.1 uncultured Alistipes sp. | reverse complement strand
GTTACATCGAGCAGCAGCACATCCTTCACCTCACCGGTCAGCACACCACCCTGAATGGCGGCACCTACGGCAACCACCTCATCGGGGTTTACCGACTTGTTGGGGGCCTTGCCGAAGAACTCCTCCACGATCTTCTGGATGGCGGGAATACGGGTCGAACCACCCACGAGGATCACCTCGTCGATCTGCGAAGCCGAAAGACCGGCATCGCGCAGGGCGATCTTGCAGGGCTCGATGGTCTTGCGAATCAAGTGGTCGGCCAGCTGCTCGAACTTGGCACGCGTGAGGCTCATCACGAGGTGCTGCGGAATACCGTTCACAGGCATGATGTAGGGGAGGTTGATCTCCGTGGAGGTCGAACTCGAGAGCTCGATCTTGGCCTTCTCGGCAGCCTCCTTCAGGCGCTGCAAAGCCATGGGGTCCTGACGCAGATCCACGCCATGCTCGGCCTTGAAGGCCTCGGCCATATAGTCGATCAGCACATGGTCGAAGTCATCACCTCCAAGGTGGGTATCACCGTTGGTCGACTTCACCTCGAAGACACCGTCGCCCAACTCCAGGATCGAGATATCGAAGGTACCACCACCCAGGTCATAGACGGCGATCTTCATATCGTTCTCCTTCTTGTCCAAACCATAAGCCAGGGCAGCAGCCGTAGGCTCGTTGATGATACGGCGTACCTTCAAACCGGCAATCTCACCGGCCTCCTTGGTAGCCTGGCGCTGCGAGTCGCTGAAGTAGGCCGGCACAGTGATCACAGCCTCCGTCACCTCCTGGCCCAGGTAATCCTCGGCGGTCTTCTTCATCTTCTGAAGCGTGATAGCCGAAATCTCCTGCGGCGTGTACTGACGGCCGTCGATATCGACACGGGGCGTGTTGTTGTCGCCACGCACGATCGAATAGGGGGCACGCTTGATGTCGTTCTCCACCTTATCGAAACGCTCGCCCATGAAGCGCTTGATCGAGAAGACCGTGCGCTTGGGGTTCGTAATGGCCTGACGCTTGGCGGGATCACCCACCTTACGCTCGCCACCCTCGGTGAAGGCAACCACCGAAGGGGTGGTGCGATGACCCTCCGAGTTCGGAATAACAACGGGCTCCGAGCCCTCCATAACGGCTACGCACGAGTTGGTCGTACCCAAATCAATACCAATAATCTTTCCCATAGTTTTCGTTTTTATTTTAATTAACTTCTTTTTCTCTCTTTTTCGCAACCTGCTGTCGAGGCGCGTTTGCCCTCTCTATGATCAAAGGTTATACCAAACCGTTTTTTGTGCCGCTTTCCCGCGTTTTGTCCGTTTTTTGTCAGCCCGAGAGGAAAATCCTGCCATTTTGACTGACAAAACGGCAGAAATGGAATTCAAATTTCCTTTTCAGGCTCACAATACGCTACCCAATTTTTGATTTTACGGCACGTTGCCTTTGGCAACTTGATGCGCCGTTTCTACTTAACGAAGCAAGCCCCGGAAGGGTTGGTGGCGTAACGCCACTTTTGATTTTCAGCAACACCACCCAATTTTTGATTTTAGAGGAGCAGATTTTGTGCCAACGAAGATTGGGCCGGATGGGCTGTACTTCCCGTACTGCCCATTCGGCCCAAGCAAGGCGGTGCAAAATATGCCCTATAAAATCAAAAATTACTTGAAGGGGGAATCCGGCTCCTTGGCCATCACCCAATAGAAGAGTTTATCCAACAAGGCCGGGGCAAACTTTTTGATAAAGTGGGTGGCACGCCCCTCCGCCTCCATCAGGCAAAGACGCTTGCGACGGCCCGTAGCCTGGGCCACGATGCGAGCGACCTGGGCCGCGGTCATCATCTTACCCTCATTGCGCGGGGTAGCCCCCTGCTGCGAGCCATCGGCCGTGAGGGCCGAAAAACGGACATTGGAGGCGGTGAATCCCGGGCAAGCGATCATCACATGGAGTCCCTTTTTGAGGTTCTCGATGCGCAAGGTCTCCAGGAAGCCGGTCATGGCATATTTCGAGGCCGAATAGCCCGTGCGGCCGGGCAGACCGTGGAGGCCGGCCACCGAAGAGATGCCCACGATCGAGCCCTTCGACTGTTGGAGGTAAGGCAGGGCAAACTTGCAGCAATTGACCGTCCCCCAGAAGTTGACATCCATGAGGCGATGGAGCACCGAGAGGTCCACCTCGTCGAAGATGGCACGCATCGAGAGGCCGGCATTGCAAATCAGCACATCCACCCCTCCGAAACGATCGACCGCCGTATCAATGAGGCGTTTACACTCCTGCTCTTTCACCACATCACAAGCACACCAGGCAGCCTCGGCTCCCGTGGCACGGATTTTTTCGGCCACCTCCTTGAGTTTATCTTCGCTACGGGCACCCAACACCACACGCGCCCCGCGAGCAGCAAATTCATAGGCCATCGCCTCACCGATGCCCGACGAGGCTCCGGTAACGATTACCACTTTGTTATCAAACCTTTTCATATTGTATCGTTTATCTCTATTTCCAAGCCATCATAAGCCGAAAAGACCCCTTCGGGGAGTTCGCGCTCCAGGTCGGCATAAAGCCCCATGTCGTGCGACTGGTGGGTGATGTAGGCGCGTTGGGGCCGCACCTCGCGAATCAGGTCGAGGGCCTCGGCCAGCGAGAAATGCGAATCGTGGGGGCGTTTACGCAAGGCATTGACCACCAAAACCTCCACCCCCCGCAACTTTTCGATCTCCTCGGAAGCGATCGACTTAAAGTCGGTCAGGTAGGCCAAGCCCCCGAGGCGGTAACCCGTTACACGAAAGCGGGCATGGCCCCCCACCACCGGCAGGATCTCGATCCCCTTCACCTCGAAGGGAAGGTTGGTATCGACCTCCACGAGCTCCATCTCCGGCACCCCGCGGTAGCGTGGCCGCCCCTCGACAAAGGCATAGGCAAAGTCGCGGCGCACGGTCGAGAGGGTGTGGTCGGCCCCGTAGATCGGAATACGGTGGATCTTCTCGGGGTAGTCCACGAAGTTGAAGGCACGCACATCATCCAGCCCTCCGATGTGATCCTTATGCTCATGGGTCAGGAGGATGGCATCGATGTGGCGCACCCCCGTGCGGAGCATTTGGTAGCGAAAATCGGGGCCGGCATCGATCACGATTCTTACCCCCTGCACCTCCACCATGGCAGCTGTGCGCAGCCGTTTGTTGCGTGGATCCTTGGAGCAACAAACCACACAGCGACACCCGATGACGGGGACGCCCTGCGAAGTTCCTGTGCCGAGAAAGGTGAGTTTCATCTTGCAAATTTAGGGTGCAAAATCGAAAAATCAAAATTTATTTTTCACCCTGGCTCTTCGGCTCTTGAGAGAAAAAGAGGCTAAAGAGAAGAACGAGATCCACCGCATGGAGTTTTTCATGCGGTGGATCTTCCTCAATGCAGGAGCCATTAAACAAACCAATTACCACCCCACCCCTTGCAAAGGGCCTGCCAAAAAAGGAGGGGCAGGCCCGTAAGGTGGTAAAAGAACGCTGAGCGGAGAGCAAAAAAGGGCCAATAGATAAAAAATAGCGTTTTCCCATCGATTTACTGCTCGCAAGCGTTGTTTTTCTCAAAAAAATCATTTAATTTTGTACAACGCTAAGGTTGATGAATTTTAAAAATTTTTAACAATAGGAGGGGGTATTGGCTCTCCATTCTCCCCAAACCGTATTGTGAGATGGAATTTATACTATTTATGATCGGAGTATTCGTGTGCAGCATCCTTATTGTGCTGATGCTGCACCTGAGAAGGATTCGTCAAAATCAACGCTACACGGATCGCTTCCACGACTATGTCTACGACGAACGAATGGATCCACCCAAAAGGAGAGGATAGAAAAAACGGAGCGAGGAGGCTGCATTTGCAACCTCCTCGCTCTGTTTTTTCTCCGCCGAACTCAATGGCTTGGCGAATTTTCAACAACATCGGATTACCCCTTGATGGCAGTGGCGACCCACTGCGTCAGGGCCACAAAATCGGCCACCGAAAGCTGTTCTGCACGTTTCGAGAAGAAGGGATGCTCCTCGCCGCCAAAGTTTCCGAAGACGGCTTTCAGCGAGTTGCGGATCATCTTGCGACGCTGATTGAACGAGGCCTTCACCACCTTTACAAAGAGCTCTTCGTCGCACGCCAACCGCTCCACCCCATTGCGTTTGAGGCGAATCACAGCACTCTTCACCTTCGGTGGCGGATTGAAGACCGATTCCCCCACCGTAAAGAGGTACTCGATATCGTACCACGCCTGCAACAGCACACTCAATATTCCATACTCCTTCGAGCCAGGAGGCTCGGCCAAGCGCACCGCCACCTCCTTTTGAATCATCCCCACACACTCGGGAATCAGGTCGCGGTTCTCCAAGACCTTGAAGAAGATCTGCGAAGAGATGTTGTAGGGGAAGTTGCCGATCACGCGCAGCCCCTCGGGAAAGAGTTCGCGCAGGTTCATCTTCAGGAAGTCGCCCTCCATGAGGCGGGGCGAAAATTCGGGATAGTGGGCGTGCAGATAGGCCACGCTCTCCGAGTCGATCTCGGCTCCGTAGGTGACCAGATCGGCGCGTTCGAGCAGAAAACGGGTGAGCACACCCATGCCGCACCCCACCTCCAACGTAGGAGCCGGAGCCTCTTCTGTCCCGCCCGAGAGCGAATAACAAATCTTGCGGGCGATATTCAGATCGACCAAAAAGTGTTGGCCCAAGGCCTTTTTAGCGCGTACTTCACTCATAGCGAAGGCAAAGATACGAAAAATTCAAAATTCAAAATTCAAAATTCAAAATTATTTTAGCACCCAAGATCGGATCTCCTCCAAGATTAGAGGGTAAGTACTCCCTTTATATTAAAGGTATCGAAAAAAATCGACTCCAAGGGGAAAATTTTGAATTTTGAATTTTGAATTTTGAATTATATCGCTTACCTTTGCATCAGCAAGAAGGGTTTCGAGGCGACCATGCGTTGCCGAGAATGAAAAGGGAATCCGGTGCGAATCCGGAACAGTACCTGCTGCTGTGAGTTCCAACTCATCAAGGAGTTTGATTTCGTTGCACTCTTTGCCACTGATCCCCCGGGGATTGGGAAGGCGCCACGAAAGGAACAAGTCAGAAGACCTGCCCCATGCACTTGCATACGGATTTTCAGCCTGCAGGTTATGGGCTCGAGGTCAAATGACACTTTTCCGCTTTCTTTGAACGAAACGCCAAGGTTGTAAGTTGAAAATCCAAATGCAAAGCCCGCGAGGGGTTGCATCGTATCGTCGTGTGCTTCCCATCGCTGTTTGCAGGAGTACGAACACTTTGTTTAACTAAAAAACTTACAACGATGCGTAAACTAATCCTTTTCGTGGCCGCAGCCACCCTGCTCTTCGCCTGCTCGGAGGGTAACAACACGATCACT
>CAJGDL010000107.1 GCA_904502075.1 uncultured Alistipes sp. | reverse complement strand
GCCGATAATCTCGCCGATTTTGGGGAACAAGACATCCATGGCGCGTACGGTCTTACCATCCTCGTTCTGCTTCATGTAGAAGGCCTTGATCTGCTTGGGATAGTTGATCAGGATGACCGGACGCTTGAAGTGCTCCTCCACAAGGTAGCGCTCGTGCTCCGACTGCAGGTCATCGCCCCAATTGCAGGGGAATTCGAACTTGCGGCCCGAGGCCTTCAGGATCTCGATACCCTCGGTGTAGTCCAGACGCTTGAAGTCGTTCTCCACCACAAAGTTCAGGCGATCCAACAGCTCGGGATCCCACATCTTATTCATGAACTCGAGATCCTCGCGGCAGTGCTCGAGGGCATAGCGTACCAAATACTTGATAAAATCCTCGGCCAAATCCATGTTATCCTCCAACTCATAGAAGGCGGCCTCGGGCTCGATCATCCAGAACTCCGAAGCGTGGCGTACGGTGTTCGAGTTCTCGGCACGGAAGGTGGGGCCGAAGGTATAGATGCGACCCAGCGAAAGGGCACCCAGCTCACCCTCCAACTGACCCGACACGGTGAGGTTGCAGGGCTTGCCAAAGAAGTCCTGCGTATAGTCTACCTGACCCTCCTCGTTCTTGGGCACATTATTCAGATCCATGGTCGTAACGGTGAACATGGCACCGGCACCCTCGCAATCCGAACCCGTGATGATGGGGGTGTGGAAGTAGTAGAAGCCGTGGTTGTGGAAATACTCGTGGATGGCATAGGCCATGGCGTGACGGATGCGCAACACGGCACCAAACGTATTGGTACGGGGACGCAGGTAGGCGATCTCACGCAGGAACTCCAGCGAGTGGCCCTTCTTCTGCAAGGGGTAGGTCTCGGGATCGGCCGTGCCATAGATCTCGATCTTCTCGGCCTGCACCTCGACACCCTGGCCGGCACCCTGCGAGGCGACCAACTTACCGTCTACGCGCAAGCAGGCTCCCGTGGTGATGGGCTTCAGGGTCTCGGCATCGATCTTCTGCAGATCGACTACCACCTGGATGTTCTGCACACACGAACCGTCGTTGAGTGCAATGAAGGCCACATTCTTGTTCCCACGCTTGGTGCGAACCCAACCCTTGACCACTACGTCGCAATCGACCTCCTTCGAGGCGAGCAACTCTACAATTCGTAACTTTTTCATCTTATATTTTTGGTTTTTTGTTTTTCGCAGTTCGTTTTAGCCCACAAAGATAGGTATTTATTTGCGATAATTCAAATAAAAAAGTACCTTTGCCCCTATGAGAAAGTTACGATTGCTACAACTCCTGCTCCTTACGGCCCTTTTTACGGGGCTCGAAAGCCCCCTTTCAGCCCAACGGCACGAGGTTTTCCGTGCCGAAGGCCTCCCCTATCAGAACCGCCACGATGCGGTGGTCGGAGGCGACTTCTCCCACAGCAACCAATACCTTCGCTTTGCCCCCGAAGTGGAGTCGTTGGAGGCCGAGGCGATTTGGATGGGGCAGAAATCCGAAATCCCCTACTTCTGGACCGACGGCCTGGTGATGATCCACCTCGAGGCGGTGGGACAAGCCTACACGCTTGAAGCCAACGGCCACGAGGTGTGTCGCAACGAGGATGGACTCTCGCCCGCCGAGTTCGACCTGACCCCCTACATCCGCCAGGGCCTCAACCATTTCCGCATTGGTCTGCGCAGCGGAGAATTGGAGCACACACAACAGGGGCTCGGCCTAGCCTGCGAGCGTTTCGCCGGCTCCTACCTCTTCACCCTGCAGAAGCGTTCGATTGCCGACTACCGCATCCGCTTGGTCCCCGACTCGTTGCGCCGCTTCGGAGTCTTGGAACTCGATATCGTGGCCCGCAATGCCTTCAACTACGAAGAGGAGGTCAATGTAGCCTACGACATCTACTCGCCCGAAGGGAAACTGATGGACTACACCGACCACCCGATCCGTATTGCAGGTCGTTCGCAAGATACGGTGCGTCTGCACCCCTTTATCTACCACACCAACGAACAGAAGTGGGGCAACGGCAAGGCCCCTCTCTACCGCGTGATGCTCTTCACGAAACGCGACGGCAAGATGTGGGAGTATATGCCTATCGAGTTGGGTTTCAGCGATATGGTCTACCGCGATGGTACATGGTACCGCTTTGGCGAACCTTACACCCTGAAGAGCACCCCCTGTAATGCATTGGCCGACAAAAAGGCGACCGAGAGCGAGATGCGCCGCCTACTGAAGGCCGGATTCAACACCCTCTGCCCCTCGGCTCCGCAACCGCACTGGTACTATGAGTTGGCCGATCGTCTGGGGCTCTATGTCATCGACTGCGCCGCCATTTCGGCCCCCGACAAGCGCGAGGATCGCACCGTAGGAGGTACCCCCGCCAACGACCCCTCGCTGGCCGAGGAGTTCACCCTGCGTGTAAAGCGCATGTACTACCGCTCGCGCAACCACACCTCGGTGATCGCCTTCCGCCTGGCCAACCCATCGGGCAACGGCTACGCCCTCTACAAGGCCTATCAGTGGATCAAATCGGTGGAGAGCGAACGCCCCGTCTTCTACGAAGATGCCCAAGGCGAATGGAACAGCGATTAACCAATTCACAATTCACGATTATCCCTTTTTTGAGGAGATACCGTGGGGTGTATTGACTGATTACCCCACAAACAAAAATAGCAGATACAAAAAGTGAACATTGAGCTGATTGTCATAGGAAAAACTGACTCAAAGGAGGTTGGGGCTCTCGTGGAGATGTATCTCAAGCGAGTGAACCACTACTGCCGCATGGCCATCACGACCCTGCCCGATATCAAGAACACCAAGTCACTGAGCATCAAGCAGCAGCGCACATTAGAGGGGGAGGCAATCCTGAGGCAGTTGGGCGAGGGCGATTATGTGGTGTTGCTCGATGAGCGGGGCGAGGAGATGCGCTCCGTGGAGTTTGCCTATTGGCTGCAAAAACGCATGAACAGCGGCATGCGCCGCCTGGTGCTCATCATCGGAGGCCCCTACGGATTCTCCGAAGAGGTCTATGCCCGCGCCAACGGCAAACTTTCGCTCTCGCGCATGACCTTCTCGCACCAGATTGTCCGAGCCCTCTTTGCCGAGCAGATCTATCGCGCCTTTACGATCCTCAACAACGAACCCTACCACCATGAATAACCCCTCAATGCCCACCCCGCGCTTTGCCATCCTCAGCACCAACGCCTTGGTCGGCTTGGGGCTGAAATCGCTCCTGGAGCGGATTCTGCCCTCGGTGGAGGTGGTGCTCTTCTCCTCGATCGAGACCCTTTTGGAAGAGGAGCGCCACGAACACTTCTTCCACTATTGCATCGACTCCGAACTGGTGGAGCGCGAGCAGACGAGGCTGCACGACAAACTGCACCGCACGATCCGCCTGACGCAGGGAGAGGCGGTCGCAGGACACCACCTCGACATCCGCCAAAGCGAAGCCGAGATTGTGCGCGAGGTGATGCGCATCCGCCACTTCGGCCACCCCGCAGAGGGGCACGGTGCCCCCCGTCCGAAGCCCGAAAAACAACTCACCCCCCGAGAAATCGAGGTCTTGCGACTCCTTACCCGGGGGCTGATCAACAAGGAGATTGCCGATCGCATGG
Source organism: uncultured Alistipes sp. (assembly GCA_904502075.1). Taxonomy (GTDB): domain Bacteria; phylum Bacteroidota; class Bacteroidia; order Bacteroidales; family Rikenellaceae; genus Alistipes. The sequence goes on along the minus strand of CAJGDL010000107.1, from coordinate 1,848 downwards.
GAGTAAGCCTCACCACCGTAATATCTCACCGCCGCAACCTCACCCGAAAACTCGGCATACGTACCGCCTCGGCCCTGACGATCTACGCCATGATGAATGGGTATATCGACGAGTAATGCGCCCGCTCTCCTCATAAATGAGGATTGCAGCATCCGAACTTTTTTTGTTCCTTTGCACCCGTGAAAAGGTGCATTTTTTACTCCTTGCTAATCGCTATGCTACACTTTGCCACCCTCGGAGCCTCGGCTCGTGAGCGTGGCACCGATCCGCTTTTAGAGGTCGACACAACCATTCAGGTCGGCGAGGTAGTCATTCGCTCCTCGTCGGTCAAGCAACGCTTGCCCCTGAGTCAGAGCCCCGTGGCCGCCTCGCTCTTTCTAAAGGAGCAAGTCGATCGACTCCAACTCTCGGCTCCCAAGGAGATCTCATGCATCGTTCCCAACCTCTACGCCCCCGACTACGGTTCGCGCATGACCTCGTCGATCTATGTACGTGGCTTGGGGGCCCGCATCGACCAACCTGTGGTGGGGCTCAATATCGACAATGTGCCGATGCTGAACAAGGATGCCTACGACCTGGAGGTGGCCGACATCGAACGCCTGGAGGTACTGCGCGGCCCGCAGAGCACCCTCTACGGCCGCAACACGATGGGGGGCATGATCAACCTCCAGACTCTTTCGCCCCTGCACTACCAAGGGGCCCGCTTCTTGGGCGAATATGGTAGCGGCAACACCTATAAGTTGCGCCTTTCGAGCTACAACCGATTCAAAAACCTCGGCTTGGGACTGTCGGCCCACTTCGGAGGTTCGGACGGACTCTTTACCAACGAATACACGGGCAAAAAGTGCGACCACGAGACCAGCGGCGGAGCCCGCATCAAGGTGGAGTGGGAGCGCGACCGATGGTTTTGGGGCAACACCCTCGCCGTAGGTTACTTAGAGCAGGGGGGCTACCCTTACCGTTCGGTCGAGACGGGCGACATCGCCTACAACGACCCCTGTGGCTACGACCGTGCCTCGATCACCGAGGCCTTCACCCTGCGCTACACGGCTCCCTCGCTCGTGGTGGAGAGCATCTCCTCCTACCAATTCCTCGACGACCACATGACCCTCGACCAGGATTTTCGCCCCGAGAGTTACTTCACCCTCGAGCAGATTCGCCGCGAACACGCCGTGACCGAGGAGGTGGTGGTGCGCTCGACCACCAAGAACCGCTACCAATGGCTCGTGGGGGCCTTCGGCTTTTGGAAGGGGGGCGACATGCAGGCCCCCGTCGTCTTCAAACCCGACGGCATCCAAAACCTGATCCTGGGGAATATTCCCGAAGGGATCGAGGTCGATTTTCCCGAGGAGTTTCCGCTCGACAGCCGCTTCGACCAGCAGACCCTCGGGGCGGCTCTCTACCACGAATCGACCCTGCGGCTCGGCCACTGGCTCCTGACCGCCGGTCTGCGCCTCGACATGGAGTCTTTCGACGTTGCCGGCAAATGGGAAATTCTCCTTAAGATAGGCATCCATGGCAGGGCGGAAGAGCGGAAGTGCGTTTGCGATGCCACCGCCGAAGACAACGTGACTCGGGTCATATGCGTACATGAAGATGCTCAGGGCATATCCGAGATTCCTTCCGAAATCCTCGAAAAGTCTGATGGCCTCTGCATCGCCCTCAAGAGCGGCCTTGGCCGCGTCGTGGCACTGCACTCCGTGCTTGTCGAAATATTGTCTGCTGCAGTACTCCTCAAGACATCCGTCTTTATATTTAAGGTATCCCAATTCACCTACTCCGCAGTTTACACCGCAGAAGAGGCGCCCATGATCCACAACACCGATGCCGATTCCTGTTCCGAGAGTG
>CAJGDL010000106.1 GCA_904502075.1 uncultured Alistipes sp. | reverse complement strand
GCATATACCTCATTGCCGCTGGTGCGACGGATGAGCTCGGCACCGGTGGTGATGTTGCCCCACTGGTCGCTACCGCCCATCTGCAGCTTGCAGTTCTTGTGCTCGTTGAGGTAGAGGAAGTCGTAGCCCTGCACCAGCTGGTAGGTGAACTCCGTGAAGGACATACCGTCACCCTCGCCATTGAAACGCTTCTTGACCGAATCCTTGGCCATCATGTAGTTCACGGTGATCAACTTGCCGATGTCGCGGATGAAATCCAGGAACGAAAACTCCTTCATCCAGTCGTAGTTGTTCACCAGACGTGCCGCATTGGGGGCATCGGAATCGAAATCGAGGAGTTTAGCCAACTGACGCTTGATGGCCTCCTGGTTATGGCGCAGCGTAGCCTCGTCCAGCAGGTTGCGCTCCTGCGACTTGCCACTCGGGTCACCAATCATACCCGTAGCACCTCCCACGAGGGCCAAAGGGCGGTGTCCACACAACTGAAAATGCTTGAGGATCATCACACCTACCAGGTGGCCGATGTGCAACGAGTCGGCCGTGGGGTCAATACCCAGGTAGGCCGTCGTCATCTCCTTCTGCAACTGCTCCTTGGCGCCGGGCATAATCGTATGGATCATCCCACGCCACTCCAATTCTTCTACAAAGTTCTTAATCTCCATATTTCTATTCTATTGTTTTCAGTTATCTGTTGTCAGTGATCAGTTTCAGGTTTTGATGGCTGAATCCTGACACCTTCGTGCTAACTCTCGGCCTCCAGCCCCAGGCTCTTTCGGAAGTTGAGCAACGCTTCGTTGCGCTCCGAGAGGTAAGCCAAACGATCCTCAAGGCGGATGGGCAATGTAGCGCGCATCTGCTCATTGAGCGTGATCTCCAACGCTAAGGGGCACTGGATGTCGGCCACCTCCATCATGCGGGTCAGCAGCTCGGTACGCGAACGGAGGATCTCCTCCTGCAACTCGCTGGTCGGCACCGAGATCATCACCCGATTCTGCTGAAAACGCATGTCGGCAAAGACCGCAGCAAAACGAGGACGCATCTCACGAATCGCCTCCAAGAGCTCCGTGCGGGCCGTATGGAGTTTCTGCTCACACTGCGTATCGACTGCGGCATGGGTCTCGGGGAGCGTCTCGCTCGTCTCCTGCGACACGGCTCCTCCCCCCATCAACGCCGAGAGCGAGATAAGCGGAGAGCGCACGGCGCGCGGCTTGGTACTCTCCACCCGAGGCTTTTCGGGCTCCACCTGCGGAGCCGAAGTCGATCGTACCACCTGAGGGGCAGGCTCCGGCTGTACCGATTGCGGTTGTGCCGGCTGCGGAGCCGGAGTTTGCATCGGCTGCGGTGTCGGCTGCACGGGGCGGGGCTGCACGGATTGCGGAGCCGGGGCTGCCTGCGGAGTCAATTCGGGCAGGGCGTACTTCTGCTGCGCTATGAGCGTTGGGGCATCACCATTTTTTTTTTGGCCGAGACCGGCAATTTTCATCAGTCCCAGCTCCACCAAGAGGCGTTGATTCGACGATTGTCGTATTTTCCCATCCAAATCGGTCAGCACATCAATCGCCCCGAACAGGAAGCCCACCTCACAAACGGCCGCCTGCTGTCGGTAACGCTCCATCAGCGTACCGGTCATCTCGATCAGCTTGGCCGTCGTGGGATTCTTGGCCACCAAGAGGTCGCGCAGGTGACGATTCAGCCCCGCCAGGAAGGTCTGACCCGCAAAGCCGCGCTCCAAAACGCGGTCGAACGAGAGCAGGGCCTCGACATAGTTGCCACCGAGGAGTTGCTCGGTGACGGCAAAGTAGGTGTCGTAGTCCAGGACATTGAGCGTATGAGCCACCTCCTGATATTTAAGCTCCGTACCGCAGAACGAAACCGCCTTATCGAACATTGAAAGGGCATCGCGCATACCTCCATCGGCCTTTTGGGCGATGAGGTTTAGCGACTCATCATCGGCCGTCACCCCCTCCTGCGAGGCGATGTAGCGCAGATACTCCACCCCATCCTCCACACGGATGCGGTTGAAATCGTAGATCTGACAGCGCGAGAGGATCGTGGGGATGATCTTGTGCTTCTCGGTGGTGGCCAAGATAAAGATGGCGTGCGCGGGGGGCTCCTCCAGGGTCTTCAGAAAGGCGTTGAAGGCGGCCTGCGAGAGCATGTGCACCTCGTCGATGATGAAGAGCGAGTAGCGGCCCACCTGGGGGATGATGCGCACCTGCTCGATCAAGGCGCGAATGTCGTCGACCGAGTTGTTCGAGGCAGCATCCAATTCATGGATATTGAGCGAGCGCCCCTCGTTGAAGCTGCGACACGACTCACACTCATTGCAAGCCTCCGAACCCTTGGGATTCAAGCAGTTGATCGCCTTGGCAAAGATGCGGGCGCAGGTGGTCTTACCCACACCGCGCGGGCCACAGAAGAGGTAGGCATGGGCCAACTGACCACGCTCGATCGCATTTCTGAGCGTCGAGGTAATATGCTTCTGCCCCACCACCGACTCGAAGGTCGCCGGACGATATTTGCGGGCACTGACTACAAAATTCTCCATAACCTTGCAAAGGTACAAAATAATTCACAATTCCCAATTACTACTGGTGCAATAAATTTGCGGATTTGATTTTTCGGTGCATTGCACCTCTGTTTTTAATAAGTAACGGCCCGTTTCAAGAGAACTTGACGGGCCGTTACTTATTAAAACACTGCACACGGGCAGCGAAAATCAACTTCGCAAATTAGGATATTTTCAACTACTTAATAAAATATATTGACATTCCCCCTAAATCCCCCTTTGACAAAGGGGGACTTGTCGCAGTGATAAATCACTGCTCCTAATTGCAACCCTGAAGGTCAGTGCAGTAAAAGTATTTCAAATCAAAAAGCAATAAACTGTATTCTAATGCGCTTATATACAACAAAATGCAAACGACCCGGCATAGTTTATCACATCAGCAGTAATTCCCAATTCTCAATTCACAATTATTTTTAGCAAACGGCCGGCTGAATGTCAATGAGCAACCACTTGGCTTGACAGCGTAAAAACTCCTCTGTCTGTCCAGTTTCCCCAGATAGTCCAGTTCCCCCAGCAAAAAATTACAGATTATTGCAGCTCTGATTTGTCGTCAGAAGGTCGCAGATGCGGGGCATCGCAATAAAAAATCATTTCGTGTCAGAAGGTGGTAGTTGCAACTATCGTGCAGTGAGCCCCGGATGGGGCATACTTAGCGTATGTTCCATTCGGGGCTCACAAGGGATAGGCAGCAAATGCCACCTTATCACACGAAATAAAATTAGGCTTTGTTATCGGAACCCAACACATTGATAATCTTGTGGATGTAGAGCTTCTTCATGTTGTCGCGAGCGGGACCCAGGTACTTGCGGGGGTCGAACTCGGCAGGCTTGGTAGCGAAGACCTCACGCACAGCGGCGGTCATGGCCAGACGCGAGTCGGAGTCGATGTTGATCTTGCACACTGCGCTCTTGGCAGCCTTACGCAGCTGCTCCTCGGGAATACCTACGGCAGCCTTCAGGGCACCACCGTACTTGTTGATGGTATCCACCTCATCCTCGGGTACCGACGACGAACCGTGCAGCACGATGGGGAAGCCGGGAAGCTGCTCCTCGATGGCGGCCAACACATCGAAGGCCAAGGGAGGAGGCACGAGGCGACCCGTCTGGGGATCGAGGGTGCACTGCTCGGGGGTGAATTTGTAGGCACCGTGCGAGGTACCGATCGAGATGGCCAGCGAGTCGCAACCGGTCTTGGTTACGAAGTCTACCACCTCCTCGGGCTTGGTGTAGTGGCTCTCCTCGGCGCAAACCTCATCCTCCACACCGGCCAAAACGCCCAGCTCGCCCTCAACGGTTACGTCGAACTGGTGGGCATACTCAACCACCTTCTTCGTGAGGGCCACATTCTCCTCGTAGGGGAGGTGCGAACCGTCGATCATCACCGACGAGAAGCCCATGTCGATGCAGCTCTTGCAGGTCTCGAAGCTGTCACCGTGGTCGAGGTGCAGCACGATCTGGGGATTCTCCCAACCGAGCTCCTTGGCATACTCCACGGCACCCTCGGCCATGTAGCGAAGCAGGGTCTGGTTGGCATACTGACGAGCACCCTTCGACACCTGAAGAATCACGGGCGACTTGGTCTCGGCCGAGGCCATGATGATGGCCTGCAACTGCTCCATGTTGTTGAAGTTGAAGGCGGGAATGGCATAGCCGCCGTCAACGGCCTTCTTGAACATCTCGCGGGTGTTCACCAGGCCCAATTCCTTGTACGAAATCATAGCTGTAAAATTTATAGTTTAACTTGAATATAACCTTGTTTTGTCCCGAAATCCATTGAGATTCCAAAAACTGCGCAAAGTTAATAAATATTTTGAAAAAATAGCCCTATTTATAGGAAAATTCACTCGCACCACTTTTTTCGCACAAGAAATGTGGTGTATTTGGGTTGTTTTTCTTATCTTTGCGTGGATATAGCAACCCCACAGGGTTGTCCCCAAACAAAGCAACTAAAAAACAACAAACAAAAAATACGAAAACCATGGCAGATTTCATCTATCAGGAGCCCTACCCCATCGTGGAGGACAAGACCGAGTACCGTCTTTTGACGAAGGATTATGTGAAGGTGGTCGAGTGCGACGGCCGCAAAATTCTCAAGGTAGACCCCAAGGGTCTGGAGTTGCTTTCGAAGGCCGCCTACAGCGACGTATCGTTCTACCTCCGCGCTTCGCACCTGCAGAAGCTGCGCAACATCCTGGAGGATCCCGAAGCCACCGACAACGACAAGTTTGTGGCCTACACGATGCTTCTGAACCAGTGTGTAGCCGCCGAGGGCGAGCTCCCCACCTGCCAGGATACGGGTACGGCCATCTGCATCGGCCACAAGGGTGAGGATGTCTGGACCGGCGCCGACGATGCCGAGCACATCTCGCGCGGTGTCTACGAGACCTATCAGGAGCGCAACCTGCGCTACTCGCAGGTGGTGCCCTTCACGATGACCGACGAGAAGAATTCGGCCACCAACCTGCCCGCTCAGATCGACCTCTACGCCGGCAAACCCGGTATGGAGTATGAATTCCTCTTCATCACCAAGGGTGGTGGTTCGGCCAACAAGACCTTCCTCTACCAGCAGACCAAGGCCCTTCTGAACGAGGCTTCGCTCACGAAGTTCATCACCGAGCACATCAAGGATCTCGGCACCTCGGCCTGCCCGCCCTACCACTTGGCCATCTGCATTGGCGGCACCTCGGCCGAGATGTGCCTCGCCACCGTCAAGAAGGCCTCGGCCGGCTACCTCGACGAGCTCCCCACCTCGGGCAACGAGGGTGGCCGCTGCTTCCGCGACTTGGAGTGGGAGGAGAAGGTGCTCAAGATCTGCCAGCAGAGTGGTGTGGGTGCCCAGTTTGGTGGCAAGTACCTGGTACACGACGTGCGTGTGATCCGCGCTCCGCGTCACGCCGCTT
>CAJGDL010000105.1 GCA_904502075.1 uncultured Alistipes sp. | reverse complement strand
GATCCCCTCCTGCTTGGCATGGTGCACCTCCTCCACGCGGGCAGGGAGTTCGGCTTCGGAACGGCGATAGACGATGGCAGCCTCTGCGCCCAGACGCTTGGCCGTGCGCACGGCATCCATGGCCACATTGCCACCACCGACAACGACCACCTTCTTGCCGACATAGATCGGCGTGTCATACTCCTCATCGAAGGCGCGCATCAGGTTGGCGCGCGTGAGGAACTCGTTGGCCGAAACCACGCCGTTCAGGTTCTCGCCAGGGATGCCCATGAAGCGGGGCAGACCGGCACCCGAACCAATAAAGACGGCATCGTAGCCCTCCTCGTCGAGGAGCGAATCCACGGTCATCGTGCGACCCACGATCACATCGGTCTCGAACTTCACGCCCAAGCGGCGCACGGCTTCGATCTCGCGCTCCACGATGCGGCTCTTCGGCAGACGGAACTCAGGGATGCCATACACCAACACGCCACCCAACTTATGCAGCGCCTCGAAGACGTGTACCTCATAGCCGGCCTTCTGCAGGTCGCTGGCGCAGGCCAGACCCGACGGGCCACTGCCCACCACAGCCACCTTGTGGCCATTCTTCTCGATGGTGGGGGCCTCCGTGGGGTTCTCCAACGACCAATCGCCTACGAAACGCTCCAACTTGCCGATGGCTACCGGCTCGCCCTTGATGCCAAGGATGCACGAGCCCTCGCACTGGCTCTCCTGCGGGCAGACACGGCCGCAGATCGAGGGCAGCGAGCTGTCCTGATGGATGATATCGGCTGCCTGCTGGAGGTTGCCCTCGCAGATGGCGTGGATAAAATTGGGGATCTGAATATTTACGGGGCAGGCTGCCACACAGCGCGGATTCTTGCAGTTGAGGCAGCGGGTAGTCTCCAAAGAGGCCTCCTCGAGGTTATAGCCGTGGCACACCTCCTCGAAATTGGTTGCTCGCACCAGCGGGTCTTGTTCGCGTACCGGGACGCGGGGTATCTTGTTTGCCATATTGCTTATTTACTATTTATCCAATCCAACTTTGCACTTGTGACCGGCCTGACGCTCGGCATAGATGGCGGCTGCGCGCTGCTCCTGGGTCTTGTACATCCCCTGACGGCGCATCGCCTCGTCGAAATCGACCTGATGGCCGTCGAACTCGGGGCCATCCACGCAGGTGAAGAAGGTCTTGCCTCCCACCGTAACACGGCAGGCACCACACATGCCCGTGCCATCCACCATCAGCGCATTGAGCGATACGATGGTCTCCAAGTCGTACTTCTTGGTCGTTAGGCAGACGAACTTCATCATGATCATCGGGCCGATGGCGACACAGATGTCATACTTCTTGCCCTGCTTCTCCACAAGCTCGGCCATCAAGTTGGTTACCAAGCCGTGGAAACCCTCCGAGCCGTCGTCGGTGGCGATGTAGAGGTTGGTAGCCACTTTTTGCATCTCCTCGGTGTAGATCAGCATCGACTTGGTCTTGGCGCCGATGATCACATCGACCTCCACACCCTGCTCATGCAGCCACTTCACCTGTGGGTAGACCGGAGCGGTACCCACACCGCCGGCCACGAAGATATAGCGGCGCTTCTTTACCTCCTCGATGGGCTCCTTGACGAAATCCGAGGGGCGACCCAGCGGACCTGCAAAGTCGGCCAGGGCCTCACCCTCGTTCAGGGCGCAGAGTTTACGGGTCGAAACGCCCAGCGTCTGCGTAACAATCGTTACCCAGCCCTCTTCGGCGTTGTAGTCGGCAATGGTGAGGGGAATACGCTCACCCTGCTCGTCGACGCGCACGATGACAAACTGCCCGGGCTGTGCGGAGCGTGCCACACGAGGAGCCTCGATGCGCATCAGATAGATACCTTCGGCCAAAAGCCGTTTTTCAAGAATCGTATACATCTTATTTGGTTGTAGTTTGTAGTGTTTTCTCAAGTGGTCTTAAATAAAGGAATACTTCCCAAAAGACAAAGATAGAAAAAAAATGCGAAAAAAGCGAATTTTACACCTATTCGATTACAATCGCCGAGATACGCGGTTGCCAAAGGGGGTGCTGAGGGTCGTTGGTGACCACCAAAAGTCGCTTGACAAACGAGCCGAAATCGAGATCGCGGGAGTCGAATTGCAGGGTGTACTCGCGGCTTTGTCCCGCCGGAATCCGCTCTCCGGGGGTGAGCGTAGTGCGGATTCGCTCCGGCAACTCCACCGCGCGAACAATCAACGCGGCCACCCCCATGTTGCAAAGTGTGAAGCGCAGGGTAGCCGTCTCCCCTTGTCGCACCTCGCCAAAGCGCAGCAGGTCGCCTGGGCTCTTGATTTGCGGCGCCTGTTTTGGGGAGGCTGTCGTGAGGTCATCTATGGCCACCGCCTGCGTGGCGAAGCGGGTGAGTTGTCGCTCGCCATCCACCTCTATATAATAGGTATCCTTCAGCGTGCCGTAGGTGTGGCTGTCGGTCGGAATGCTGTAACCCACGACAACCTCCCCCTCCTGGCCCGCTACCAAGAGGGTGGGTAGATTCAACTCGAGGTACCCACTCTGCACCTGCGGAACCAATCGGATTCGGTGGGGCTTGTTGTCCGTGTTGATGATCCCAAGTTGTGCGGGCTCCATCTCTCCGTGGGAAACTGTGCCGAAGGTAAGGTGGTTGTTGGTAAGACGAATCCCTTTGCCGACCTCCACGGGAAAGCGCTCCTCGAGGGTGCGTTTGCGTGGGATTACCTCGCCTATCACCCGCAGACGAGCAACCACCTGGCGCCTATCCCCGAAGACCGTCAGCGTGCGGTCGATCACCCCGTGCTGACCGGCCGGCTGAAAGGTTACCTCCACCACCGACTCTTCGCCCGGCAGAATCGGTTTGCGCAGAAAGGAGGGCTTCGTGCAGCCGCAAGCAGCCGTGATGTCGAGGATCACTTCGGGATGCTCGCCGGTATTGCGCACCACAAAGCGGTGGGTCAAAATGCCACTCTCCTCGCCAATGGCACCAAAATTCCACTCCGGAGAGGGGAAAATCAGCCCGGACTGTCCAAATGCGCTTAAATGACAGATAATAAGTGGAATAAGTAGTATATAAAGCCTTCTTTTCATGGGGTTTATTTATGCAAAGATACATTTTTTTTAATTTTTTTCATCAAAAATTTTGCAGGAATAAAAATTTACTCTATATTTGCACTCGCAAAACAGGGATATACATCCCGAAGTTCTTAAAAAAAGCCTGAATAGCTCAGTTGGTTAGAGCACATGACTGTTAATCATGGGGTCCTAGGTTCAAGTCCTTGTTCAGGCGCTTGCGCGCGGGTTGCGAAACTTTTTGAAGATTTTTTCAAAAAATACTCAAAAAAGTTTGGAAGTTCAAAAAAATGAATTACCTTTGCAGTCCCAAGCCAACAGTTCGGGAGCTTAGCTCAGCTGGTTCAGAGCATCTGCCTTACAAGCAGAGGGTCGGGGGTTCGAATCCCTCAGCTCCCACAAGAAAGAAAGCCACTCAATCGAGTGGCTTTTGTTTTTTCTCCCGACAGAGATACCCTCCCCCCCCAAAAAAATAACCCTCAAGAGGTATTTCAACCTTTTGAGGGTTATCACTATAGAGGTGAAGACTTACACTCTTCGCGATTAAGCAAGAAGGGTTAGCCGATCAACTTGGCCACGCGCTCCACAATCTCTTCGGGGCGAATACCCGTCATGCAGCGGTAGTCCTGGTACTTGCAGGCCTTTTTGCCATAGACCGAGCAGGGGCGACAATTGAGGTCATCGCGCTGCACCACCCCATCGGGATTGCAACCATAGCCCAAGAATCCCATCTTGGGATGAGTCGCACCCCAGACCGAAACCACGGGGGTATCAACCAACGAAGCCATGTGCATCACGAGCGAGTCCATCGAGACCACACAATCCAGGTGGGAGATCAGTTCCAACTCCCCCTTCAGATCCAGGCGACCGTTCAGGGCCGTTACATTTTCATGGCGAGCCTCCTGTGCTTGGGCGAATTGAAGTTCAGTCCCCCCTCCGCTGTGGACAAAAACACGATCATAACGCTTGCTGAGTGACTCGATCACCTGCGCCATCAACTCGGGCGGATAGATCTTGCCCTTGTGAGCCGAGAAGGGGGCAACACCCACCCAACGGCCCTGCTTCTCTCCCATCGGATTGGGTAACTCGGGCTTGAAGGTCGAGGGGTCGTCAAACTCAAATCCCAAGCGACGAATCGTATCGCAGTAACGGATCACCGAGTGTTTCAAGGGTTGTATGCACTCCGAATTGCTCCCCATGCGGAGCCACTTGGCGAAGCGGCCCTTGTGGATCGACTCCACGCGCACACCGCGCAACTTCATAAAGAGGCGGAAGAGTTGCGAACGCAGCACATCGTGGCAGTCGGCCACAGCATCTACCCCCAAGCGTTTGGCCTCGCGAGCCAACTGCCAGATCCCGGACGGACGCTTATGGGCACCCTTCGGATCGATGTAGAGGAAGTCGAGGTCGATTCCCGCAAAGAAGGGGGCAAAAAGTTTACGCGTCACCACGGTAATCTTCAACTCGGGGTTGCTCTTGCGCAACGACCTGAGGGCGTGCGGCAACATCGCCACATCGCCCATGGCCGACGAGCGGATCACCAACAGGTGCTTCGGCTGTTTACTTTTTGGCATAGAGTACGGGGTTCAGCGCGGGATCGTTGTACATCTTCATCTGCTTGTAGACCTTCATGTACTTGCGACCCGAAGCGATATCGTCAAAAAGCTCCTCGATGGCCTGCGAGAGATCCACCTGCTGCGTCAGGAGCACATCGAGTTTCTTCTGACAGGCGGCACGATGATCCTCCGAAACATCCTCACGCACCGTTTCGCAGTGCATGTGGTAGATCTTCAGCGCCAGGATCGAGAGGCGGTCGATGGCCCAAGCGGGGGTCTCGGTATTGATACGGGCATCGGCTGCGGGCACCACCTCCTTGTACTTCTCGAGCATATAGGAGTCGATGTACTCCACCATGTCGGTGCGCACCTGGTTCGACTTGTCGATACGACGCTTCAGCGCCAATGCGGCTACGGGATCAATCTGCGGATCGCGGATAATGTCCTCCAAGTGCCATTGTACAGTATCTACCCAGCACTTCTCATAGAGAAGGAAGTCGATCGAGCCCTTCTCAAAGGGGTTTGCAATGGGGAAATCCACATCATCGTGGCGGTGGTAGTCGTCGATTACCTGACGGAAAATACGATTGGCATTTTCGGTAAACATACTCTTCGGTTTTATTGGGTTTATATTGTTTATTTCGTTATAATCCGCTATCTTTGCTTTCGTAAAAGCACCAAATATTTAACAAATATAATGAATATTTCCCAAAAAGCAATCATTTTACTCCTTTTTGCGCTTTTTATCGGAGTTTCGGCGCGTGCACAGCGCGAAACGAGGCAGACACGCGAAGAGTATATCGCCCGCTACCACCCCATTGCCGTCGACCACATGGAGCGATACGGCATCCCTGCCAGCATCACCCTGGCACAGGGAATTCTCGAATCCGACTGCGGCAACAG
>CAJGDL010000104.1 GCA_904502075.1 uncultured Alistipes sp. | reverse complement strand
GAGCGACTCTATGCGAAAATTACCGAGATAGTAATACCTGAGTGGGAGAGTGCATTTCGAGAACTAACAGAACAAGATTGTATTGATTACATATACAACTTGACCATCAATAGAACATATGATGGATATATTCGCGAAAAGTCTGTTATTAATGATGGCTTAGCAAAGATTTTCCCTGATGTCAAGTTTGAAGAGAGTGACCCGGAGTTGGATCATGCTGGAGATATAGATTATGTAGCAAAGGTTGGAAATAGCTCAATCGGTATTCAAGTTAAACCAATTACAGCAAAAGCTAATTTTGGTAGCTACTCTTTAACCGAGAGAATGCAGGCAAGTTTTGATGCATTCAAAGAACAGTATGGTGGAGAGGTGTTTGTTGTTCTTAGTCTTGATGGTGAAATAGCAAACAAAGAGGTTATTGACAATATTAAGAACGAAATAGAACGACTAACAAAATAGCCCTATCCGCCCATTGTGACAAAATGCGACAAAAGTGTTGAACCTATGTTGAACCAAATGTTGCGAAATAGGCGTTTGAGGCGCATAAAACCAAATATATTATACCCCCTGAGGGGGTACAGAAGAGAAGAACTCTCATTCTTCTCTTTTTTTGTTTCGTTTGCCTTTGGTGCGAAAATGTGAAAATAAAAAGGATGGGAAAATACAACATTGATTTGCAGGCGCGAGTAGCGCGTGCGCGTGAACTCTTTACTTCGGGCTACAATTGCTCGCAGTCGGTATTCTTGGCCTACAGCGACCTCTTTGAGGTGGAGCCCCGTTTGGCGGCCACGATTTCGGCCCCGCTCGGGGGTGGCATGGGGCGACTGCGCGAGGTGTGTGGAGCGGTGAGTGGCATGACGCTGCTTGCGGGGTTGCTCTCGCCCGCCCACGACCCGAAAGATCAGGCGGCCAAGGCGGCCAACTACGCCCTGGTGCAGCAATTTGCCGAGCGTTTCCGCGAGGAGAATGGGGCGATTGTCTGCCGCGAGTTGTTGGGACTGTCGCAGCAGAAGGACCAGCCCACCCCCTCGCCTCGCACGGCGGAGTACTATCGCAAGCGTCCCTGTGTGGAGTATGTCGCCACGGCAGCCCGCATCGTGGGCGAGTATCTCCTGGCGGAGTAGCCCCGCCTACTTGAGCATCTTGTAGGCCGAGGGGGTATAGCCCGTCTGGTGCTTGAAGTATTTGCCGAAGAAACTTTGGTTCGGGAAGTGGAGGTAAAAGGCCACCTCCTGGATGCTCATGGTGGAGTAACGCAGCAGGTTCTTGGCCTCCAGCGTAACGTATTCGTCGATCCATTCGGCTGCCGAGCGGCCACTGATGCGCTTGATCAGGGTGGTGAGGTACTTGGGCGTGATGCAGAGTTGCGAGGCATAGAACGCCAGGTTGCGCTCGCGCTTATAGTTTTCGGAGAGCACCTTCATGAATTTTTGGAAGTACTCCTCGTTGCGGCTCTTCACCGAGCTCTCGGTGCCGCTTTTTGCGGGCAGGTTGAGGCTCATGATGCTGCACAACTTGTGGAAGAAGAGGGTGAAGTAGTTGCGCATGATCTCTTCGTGGAAAGGTGCGTTCTCCTGGTGCTGGATCTCGTAGGCGATCTCCTTGATGAGCGAGAAGAGGCGGTCGCACTGCTTCTCGTTGATCTTTAGCAGGGGCTGATCCTTCAGGGCGAGGGCGATGGGCAGGAAGTGTTTGAGGTCGAAATTGATCTCTTGGGTAAACTCTTTGTCGAAGCCCAACACAACGCCTTGGATGTTTTCTCCTCGCTGCATCATCTGGATGATGTTGTTGGGTTGATGAATCAGCAGGCTGTTGTCGGCGATCTCGTGCTCTTCGAGGTTGATCTTTATGGTGCCGCTTCCCTGCTTGCAGATCAGCAGAAAGAAACCCTCGATGCGGTAGGGGTACTTGAATATATTTTCGCTGATCGGCGAATCAACATGGCTCATCAGGTCGGAGATGAAGCAACCTTTGTAATAAATCCCCTTTTGGATTCGTTTTGCCAATAAATCCTCGCGTGTCAGCGTGATAATTTTCTTTTCTTCCATCCTATAGCTTGATTTTTCGACAAATATAGGAGTAAAATTTTAATCATTGTTCTAAAGGTATAATTTCGGCTCCTTTTCAATGCGAAGATGCGACAAAAAGACCAATCGAGGCCCTTGCTTGACAGATGGGTGTCAGGCAAGGGCCTCGATTGGTCTTTTCTCTTAGGGAACCTCGGTTTATCGGTAGATTTCGTTCAGCAGACGGGCCAGTCGCAGACCTCCGCGCAAGAGTTGCGCTTCGATCATTGGGCTGTATTTGGCCACATAGTCGTAGGAGAGGTTGGCCCCTTTGGGGGTTGAGTCGTAGATCTCGCAGCAGAGGGCATGGGTCTCGAGGAACCACTCTTCGGGGGAGCCTGCGGTGAACATGTGCTCCTCTTTTTTGCTTACGCGATCCACTTCGCGCTGCCACTCGGTGTAGCTCCAACGGTGGGCCGACTCCACGATTGAGGAGTCCCAAACGCTGTGCAGATTGCTCTGCTTGCCGAAGTATTTCACCTCGTGACGGTTGCCGCCCAGGTCGCTCAGCCGTCCGGCATGCATCGGACAGTGTAGGTCGCCCATCAGGTGGATTAGCATTCGTAGCGAGACATTCTCCTCCTCGGGTGAGAGCTCGTGGCTCTTCAGCTTTTCAATGAGGTCATTGATCGCGGTCAGGATATCGCCCTTGGGCTCTTGGGGCATCGTCTCGAGGGTGTGCCCCTGGTCGATGTTCTTGTAGTGCCAGGTCTTGGTGTAGGCGTAGGCTGGGGTGTGGCTGGCGTTGTCCATCCAGTTGGCCACATAGACCGGTGAGTGGCCCTCCAGCGCGCGATCCACGGCCCGGGCCGCTTTGGGGGAGAGGTGGCATTCGGCGATGTAGGCCACCACATCGTGCCCTTTGGGCCCCCAGGCATAGAGAGGCGTCACTCCACCCAGCAGGAGGAGCAACGCCAGGATGATCGGTTTCATCTTCATGGGACGGCTTATTGATTCATCGTGGCCAGGAACTCCATGTTGGTCTGCGTGAGGTTCATTTGCTTCTGCAGGAACTCCATCACCTCTACGGTGGTCATCTCCGAGAGGTGCTTGCGCAGGATCCAGGTGCGGTTCATTACCTCGCGCGGCAGTAGCAGATCCTCGCGGCGCGTACCCGAGGCGATTACATTGACCGCCGGGTAGATGCGGCGGTCGGCCAGCTTGCGGTCGAGCTGCAACTCCATGTTACCCGTACCCTTGAACTCCTCGAAGATCACCTCGTCCATCTTCGATCCGGTGTCGATCAGAGCGGTGGCGATAATCGTCAGCGACCCCTTCTCCTCCGTGTTGCGGGCGGCTCCGAAGAAACGCTTGGGCTTGTGCAGGGCGTTGGCATCGACACCTCCCGAGAGCACTTTGCCCGAGGCGGGCTGCACAGAGTTGTAGGCGCGTGCCAGACGCGTAATCGAGTCGAGGAAGATCACCACGTCGTGGCCACACTCCACCATGCGCTTCGCCTTTTCCAAGACCATCTCGGCCACCTTCACATGGCGCGAAGCCTGCTCGTCGAAGGTCGAGGCCACGACCTCGGCCTTGGCGTGGCGAGCCATCTCGGTTACCTCCTCGGGACGCTCGTCGATCAGCAGCACGATGATGTAGGCCTCGGGGTGGTTGTCGGCGATGGCATTCACCAACGACTGCATGAGCATCGTCTTACCGGTTTTGGGTTGGGCCACGATCAGGGCACGTTGTCCCTTGCCGATGGGCGAGAAGAGGTCAACAATGCGGTTCGAGAGGGTGTTGTGGCCGTTGCCCGTGAGGTTGAACTTCTCGCTCGGGAAGAGCGGAGTCATGTACTCGAATTGTACGCGGTCGCGGACATAGTCGGGCTTCAGGCCGTTGATCTCGGTGACGTGTACGAGCGGGAAGTACTTCTCGCCCTCCTTCGGTGGACGAATCTGCCCCAATACGGTGTCGCCGGCCTTCAGGCCGAAGAGTTTGATCTGCGAGGGCGAGACATAGATGTCGTCGGGCGAGTTGAGGTAGTTGTAGTCGGCCGAACGGAGGAATCCGAAGCCGTCGGGCATTATCTCCAATACACCCTCTCCCTCGATCACCCCCGAAAAATCGTCTTTGGTGATCACCTCCTCTTCGACAACTTCCGGTTGCTCGGCAGACTGAATTTCGGATGGCTCCTTTTCGTGGGTTTCGTTATGATTCTCCTCCGGTACCGAGGGCTCCTGCTCAATGGGTTGAGGTGTTTCGTTTCGGGGGGTCTTGGGTTTGCGACCTCGGCGCTTTGGAGCCTCCCCCTGTGCCGTCTCTGCGGGTTGTGCCATCGGAGTAGGCTCCTCATGCTCTGTGGGGATTGTTATCTCTTCACGCGGTGTTACGGTGTCCAATTCTTGGAGGAGGATAGTGGGTTTGGGAGCACTCGCGCTCACCTCTTGAGGTTGTGGCGGTGTTGGAGGCTCGATCTTGATCAGGCGCGGACGACGACCGCGGCGCGGCTTTTCGGCAGAGGGGGCATCCTCTGCGAGGTGCTCGATAGGCTCTTCGGCGGGGGTAGAGGCTCCCTCTGCGGCCCCCGAAGCGAGGCGAATGATACTCTCTTTGAGTTCTTGTTTTTTCTGGGTCATGATACTCTTCACGCCCAATGCTTTGGCGATCTCTCGCAATTCCACCAGGGTTTTACCCTCCAGTGTATCCAAATCCTGCATATAATCTGATGTTTTGTTTTCTGATTGTTCCGGAGCCGGATGACTCCGTGGTTGAAAAGTACTGCAAAGATAGTGAAAAAAGTGAAACGCGCAAATATTTTTTTTCATGAAACCCTCTTCCTTTTGGCCGCAAAAAAAGATCGGCAACCGCCGACTGAATAGTCTGGGATGCCGATCAAGTCGGGCGGATGCGCGTTTAACGCACATTCAAGAGGTCGCGGGCGGCGGTTTCGTCCTCCGATCGTACGATCAGTTGTACGGGGATGATGCCGGTGGGGTAGATCATGGAGGAGTACTCGTTGCGCAGCGACGATTCGATGCCTCCGCTTGCCAAAATCGAACGGGCGATCTCGGCCTCGGCCTGTGTGTTGTAGCTCTTGATGACTACCAAAGTTTGCTCAATCATAGTGGTACATTTTTAATAAGTGAGTATCTCGGTTTTTGGCTCATCATCTCTTCGACTCCCTGGGGGAGGGTGGGGTAGAGGAGTAATCTTAGGTAAAATTACTACTTTTTTGGATAAGATGCAACTATTCAGCCCGTTTTTTTTGTGCAGGACTCGAATTTTTTTGGACCATTTGCCAATTTCGGTGGAGAGAAATGTTTATGAGGGAATTTGTGATTTGCACAAATTCCCTCATAAACACACCATGTCATCCCGAGAATTTTCATTTTAAGGCGTTGCATAATCTGGTGGCCTTGCATGAAAATTCGTGGGGATCTTCCTATTATAAAAGAGTTGCAGATTCGCTCAACCGCCCGGTCGATTAGGCGATTTGGGGCAATCCTCGGTTTTCGGTAAGCGGTAGATTGCCACACTTTTGCATGATTTCTCT
>CAJGDL010000103.1 GCA_904502075.1 uncultured Alistipes sp. | reverse complement strand
AAGAAGATGTATTCGCATCATAAGTTTAACGAACACGCCACCGTGCAGATGGTGGCCGAGTCGATCGAGGCGGGCCGTACCGTGGCTCTGATTTCGGATGCCGGCACCCCCGGCATCTCCGACCCCGGATTTTTGTTGGTGCGCACCTGTGTCGAGGCCGGAATCGAGGTGGAGACCCTGCCCGGAGCCACCGCCTTTGTGCCGGCCCTGGTGCAGAGCGGATTTCCCTGCGACCGCTTCGCGTTCGAGGGATTTCTGCCTCAGAAGAAGGGGCGCATGAAGCGTCTGGAGGCCCTGCGCGACGAGGAGCGCTCGGTGATCTTCTACGAATCGCCCTACCGCGTGGTGAAGTGCCTGGAGCAACTGGCCGAGGTGCTGGGGCCCGAGCGAAAGGTTTCGGTATCGAGAGAACTGACCAAAAAATTCGAGCAGACGGTGCGCGGTACGCTTGCGGAGGTGGCCGACTACTTCCGTGAGCACGAACCCAAAGGGGAATTTGTAATTGTGGTGGCCGGCCGCGAGAAGGAGCGCGCAGGCCGCAGAGAGGAGGAGCGAGCCGATGAAGAGTAGAGCCTCCGAAAGCAAACTGTCGCGCGGACAACGCCTGCAACTGAACCTGCTCTGGGGGTGCTGTTGTGGTTTTTCGCATCTGCCCCGCTGGGTGCGCTATCACTTGGTGCAGCCCTTGATCGTGCTCCTGTTGCTCGGAATCCGCTACCGCCGTCGAGTGATCCTAAGCAACCTCGAGCGTTCGTTTCCCGAGAAGAGCCCCAAGGAGTTGCGACGAATTCTTTACAACAACTACCGCATCCTGGCCGAGGTGATTGTCGATACCATCTCCCTGGCCGGAGTGAGCGCCAAGCGCAAGGATGAGTTCATCGTCTTTCGCGGCATCGAAGAGCATATCGCCCAAACGAAGGGGCGCGACTGGATCGCCCTGGCCTCGCACTACGGCTGTTGGGAGTACTTCATGCTCTACGGTTGGTTCGATCCCGAGGGCACCTTTCTGGGAGTCTACCACCCCCTGCGCAGCCCCGTTTTCGAGGCCTTCTACAACCGTTTGAGGGGCTATGCGTCCAACATCCTGCAGGTGCCGATGAAGGAGTGCGTGCGCCACTACCTGCGCTATCGCGGAGAGGGCAAGACCAATCTGGTCCTGGGTCTGATCGCCGACCAAAACCCGCCGCTTCGCCCCGACAGCCATTGGTTCCGCTTCCTGAACCAGGACACGGTCTTCTTCGATGGGGGCGAGAAGTTGGCCCTTCGTTTCCATATTCCGGTCTATTTCATCCATGTGGAGCGACTCGAAGCAGGACGCTACGAGGTGCGTTTCGAGCAGATCTACGATGGTGAGAGCGAGGTGGCTCCCAATGAAATTACGGAACGATATGTGCGGTTGCTGGAGCAGATGATCGTGCGCAAGCCCGAGCTATGGATGTGGTCGCACCGCCGTTGGAAGCACCGCCGCGAGCATCAATATATTCTTCGCTGATGAAGACCCGGGTCGTCATACTGAATTGGAATGGGGAGGAGATGCTCCGCCAATATTTGGGCGGGGTTGTTGACTCCGTGCCCACGGGGGTGGAGGTGGTCGTGGCCGACAACGGCTCTACGGACTCTTCGTGCCGCTATGTGGAGGAGCACCATTCCGCAGTACGGCTGATCCGCCTGGATCGCAACTACGGCTTTGCCGAGGGGTATAACCGCGCCCTTGGGGCGTTGGATGGCGACCTTTTTGTCCTCCTGAACTCCGATGTGGAGACCCCCAAAGGGTGGCTCGAGCCCCTCGTGGAGGCGATGGAACAGAATCCCGAATTGGGGGCCGTTGCACCGAAACTCCGCTCGTGGCGCGATCGCGAGGCGTTCGAATATGCCGGAGCCTCGGGTGGTTTCATCGACTATTTGGGCTACCCCTTCTGCCGTGGCCGCATCTTGCAGTCGCTGGAGCGGGATCGGGGGCAGTACGACGATCCGCGCGACTGCTTTTGGGTCAGTGGTGCCGCCTTCTGCTGCCGCGCCACAACTTTCCGTGCACTGGGGGGCTTCGATCCGCGCTTCTTTGCCCACATGGAGGAGATCGACCTCTGCTGGCGCATGCAGCTGCAGGGGTGGCGCGTGCGAGTCATTCCCCAAAGCGTGGTCTACCATGTGGGCGGGGCCACCTTGGCAGTTGACTCTCCGCTGAAGATCTACCTGAACCACCGCAACAACCTGCGTATGCTCTTCAAGTGCGCTTCACCGATGCAGCGACTTACGGTGGCCGTGGTACGCCCCTTCACCGATCTGCTGGCCGCCCTGAGCTACCTGATGCAGGGGCGAGGAGCCGCCTTTGGTGCGGTCTTCCGCGCCTGGCGCGACTTCCTGGGCGAGCATACCCTCCTGGCGCGCCAACGGCATGAGATTCGCTCGCAGAGGAGAAAAAATCCTACGGGGATATACCGCGGATCGATGCTTTTGCGTTACCTCTTTGGGGGGCGCACTTTTGGAAAAATGATGTAACGAGAGATGAAAAAACTTGTCGTAATACCTACCTATAACGAGATCGAAAATGTGGCTCGGATGATCCACAAGGTGATGTCGCTCGCGGGCGATTTCGATCTTTTGATTGTCGACGACGGCTCGCCCGACGGCACGGCCCGCGCTGTGCAGGAGCTCCAAGTGTCCTACCCCGAACGCCTCCACTTGGTGGAGCGCACGGGGAAATTGGGTCTCGGCACAGCCTATATCGCCGCATTTAAGTGGGCCTTGGAGCGCGACTACGAGGCCCTCTTCGAGATGGACTGCGACTTTTCGCACAATCCCGACGACCTGCTACGCCTATCCGAAGCCCTCACCTCGGGGGCCGATGTGGTGGTGGGCTCGCGCTACTCCAAGGGGGTGAACGTGGTCAATTGGCCCATGTCGCGCCTGCTGATGTCGTTCTTCGCCTCGAAATATGTCCGCCTCATCACCCACATGCCGGTGGCCGATGCCACGGCGGGCTTCGTGGGCTACCGGCGCGAGGTCTTGGAACGCATCGACCTCGACCGCGTGCGCATGATCGGCTACGGTTTCCAAATCGAGATGAAATATACGGCCTGGCGCCTGGGCTTCCGCATCGAGGAGCAGTCGATCATCTTCGTCGATCGCACCGCCGGCACCTCCAAAATGTCCTCGGGGATCTTCGGCGAAGCCTTTTGGGGCGTGCTGAAACTCCCCTTCAGAAAGTTCTAACAAAAATGCGACCTCCCCGGGTCGCATTTTTTGTTGCTGTAGGAGTTGTAAGAATTTTGAGAGATATAGGATTTGTGGGAATTAAAAAAATCCCATATCTCCCATATCTCCCATTCCTCCTACAACTCCCTAACCTCCTACACCACCCCCAAAAAAAACAAACGAGGATTGACCCTAAAGTCAATCCTCGTGTTGATTAAAGTGTTTGTGGATTAGTTGATACCGATCGAGCTACCGGTTACTATCGTATCACCCTCAGCTTTAATAGAAATATTTGTTGGGTCATACGACTTCCAGTCACCTCCATTGTTAATAATACATTTAATAGTCTTGCCTGCCAATTCTGAAGGAATTTGAATACTCCAAGTGTAGTTAGCCTCTTTGGTCATCACCAAACCAGGCCAACCGGGAGAATCTAACGTAGTATTGGTTTCCCAAGCGTGAATACACATCTTATCACCCCACCACTGCTTAGCATTAGCGGTATCGAGCTGAACTTTAAGCTTAATAACCGTCTCCTCCAGGTTGATGGTAGCACCATTCTTGGCAATAGTTACATTACCTTCCATAGTCTTGCTGCCATTGGAGAGGGTATACGAAAGGCTCGAACCAATGTAATCCATGCTTACAGCAAACTTATTGCCGGTTACCAAATCTCCCTCAGCAGCAGTGAGAAGCTTATCACCATCCTTCAAGATAATATAGAGGGGGCTCCAGTTGGCCTTGTTGTTAATCGTGATCTCAACCGTGCCGGTGTACTCCTCTACGCAGGTGTACTTGATCTTTTTAGCCGTAGCATTGAAACTGATATCAAACTTACCATTCTTAGCAGCCTTCATATTCTGGCTATTAGAAGTTACAACAGTCGTCTCTTTGCCCAAAGCCAAAACGCCTGCTGCGCTGAGGCCATAGCTTGTGGTCCACGAATTACCCTTAACAATCTTGAACTCGTCGGTCTTGTAGAGCTCAACACCCTTGGCAATAGCCCAACCATTGATCTCATACATAGCAACAGGCTTACCTACGGCAACATCCCATCCCTGGAACGAACCTACAACACCATACTCCGACTTAACGGGAGCAGACAGCGTACCGATATTGTAGATCGTGTTAGGCTGCAGGCCACCCTCCTTTGCGGTCTTCGTGGTCGAGAGATAACCATCAATGCTGATCGTCAAGTCATACTCGCCGGGGAGAATAGTCGTGTAGTAGGTCGTACCGGCCTTGAAACCACCGTCGATGGCCAAAGTCATGGTCTTGTTGGCCTCCTCGCTGTTCCGACTCATCATCGCTACGTGCTCATAATCTACCGAGAACTTACCCTTGATAATCTCAGTTGCCTCAAACGTAATGGTCTCGCAATCAGCCGAAACCTGGAACTTCAGTACCGACATGAGGTTCTTGAACGAAAGGTTGGTCCCCTCCTCAGAATAGGCTACAGCGATGTTGGCACCCTCGGCAAAGGTTTCGGCGGCGACATTGTCAGCAAGAATCTCACCACCATAGTTGGCCTTATAGGGACCGTCTACAACAGGGCCCTCGAAAGTGGCCGTACCATTCTCATCAATGCTCTTGATGGTGAACTCCTTACCATTGATGGTGATCACATCCTCCTCGCACCACTGAACCTTCGTACCGTTCAGCGAGGTCTTGGTATCCTCACCGATATTGGCGGTGAACTCCATCTTGCCCACCTGCTGAGCGGGAGCGGGCTCCTCGGTCGAATCCGAGTTACAAGCAGCGAAGCCTACCAAGGCAACAGCTGCAAACAAAAACGAATAAAACTTCTTCATGATTTCTTCAATTTTCTTTTTCTTTGTTCTACATTCTGTTACCACTCGTCCTCTTCGAACTCTTGGTTTTGACCCTCATAGCTTGCAGCGAAACCGCTCTCCACAGCCATCTCTACGAGCTCCACCTCGGGAGTCTCATAGCTCAAATACGTTTTTTTCATCTTTTTTTGTTTAGTTTAAGTTTATTTTAAGTTTGTTTATCGTTACATTTTTTGGTTCACGACCTCATTTTTGGGTTCACGGCTTCTTTACTCCCCCTCTATGTTAGAGGGGGTGCCTCGAAGAGGCGGGGGCGTGTGCCAGTGCAATTCACAATTCCTTGTGCGTCATTGCGAGCACCGTAAGGTGCGTGGCAATCTTTTTATCGGAGAATCATTCTCGCGATCGCTCGCCGATGAAAAGATCCCCACGTCGGGCTTTCCGCCCTCCTCGGGATGACGCAGTGCGGTCTTGAAACGCTGTGCATCTCGTGGGAGATTGCCACGTCGCTCGCGCTCCTCGCAATGACTGACGAGGCGATTCTCAATTCCTTGTGCGTCATTGCGAGCACCGTAAGGTGCGTGGCAATCTTTTT
>CAJGDL010000102.1 GCA_904502075.1 uncultured Alistipes sp. | reverse complement strand
CGAGTCGCTTGCTCTCCGACTCACGGCCGTTCTTCGACGAACCTACACCTTTTTTGTGTGCCATGTTTCTCTAATTTTTTAAGGTTACGCAACAATTTCTTCTACCAGAATCTGGGTCAGGTACTGACGGTGACCGTTGCACTTCTGATAACCAGTTCTACGCTTCTTCTTGAAGACCAGAACCTTATCGTCCTTGAGGTGCTTCAAGATCTTGCACTTTACCGAGGCGCCTTCTACCACAGGTGCGCCCACCTTTACCTGACCGTCGTTGTCTGCAAGCAGGATTTTGTCGAAGCTCACCGACGAGTCTACCTCGCCCTGAAGACGGTGAACATAGAGCTTACGACCCTTTTCAGCCTTAAACTGCTGACCTGCAATCTCTACTATTACGTACATTTAATTTAAATTATATGTATTTGAACATATTTCGGAGGGCAAAGATAGTGAAAAAATCCTTACCGGCAACATTTCGCGTTAATTTTTCCGCTTTTTTACCCGAAATCTTGTTTTTGGCACATTTTTCGGGGTGGATTCCTCCCCGATATCTTCTTTTGGGATGGTGGATCGTATTTTAATACTTGTTTCTATCGGGTGGCTTCGTGAGGAGTTGCTTCTCGCGCTTCGCGGATTGGGGGCCGAGGTGGTCGCTGTCGAGGCTTGGAGGGAGCTCGAGGAGGAGTTGCGTCTGCGAGGGGCTGTGCTCGTGTTGCTCCTTTCGCCCCTATGCGGAGAGGAGCTTGCCTATCGGGTCGCCTCGTTGCGTTCGCTCTCGCCACGACTCCAACTCTTTCATCTTTGGTGGGACGATAGCGAACGAGGGGCGGTCGATCGCCTGTTGTGCGGAATAAACCAAATCTATACGCTCCCTTGTTCGGTGGATCGTCTGCGCAGGCGTGTGACCTTGGTCTTGCAAAAGAGGAGAGGTTGTGCTTAACTCCTTGCTCGATCTCCTGCACTAAGTTTTTATCCTAAAACTCTTTTTTAGGGGTGTGAAATGGGAAAAACGAGTAAAAAAGGATGAAAAATTTCCGATTCTTCCAAATATTTCTTATCTTTATCTCGTTATTGTAGTGCAAACCGTAAAACGAAGAGAGAATCATGCTGACGAACGAGGTGCGAGAGTATCTGCTGGCCGAGGTTTTCAACGCAGCGGTCAAAGCCGGAGCAGCCATTATGGAGATCTATGCTCGTAGAGACGAGTACGGGGTCTCCTATAAGAGTGACCACACCCCCATCACCGAGGCCGATTGCGCGGCTCATAAGGTGATTCGCGAGTCGTTGGGCCCCACGCGCATTCCGATCCTGAGTGAGGAGGGCCGTGAGATGGGCTATGAGGAGCGTCGCAATTGGGAGATGTTTTGGTTGGTGGATCCGCTCGATGGAACCCTCGAATTTATCAAGGGTAACAACGAGTTTACGGTTAATATCGCCCTAATGGAGAACAATCGAGCCATCGCCTCGGTGGTCTACGTCCCCTATTTCGAGAAGATCTACCTGGCCGAGCGAGGTCGTGGTGCCTGGGTAAAACGTGGGGTGAAACCATCGCTCAGCAGTGCCATGAGTTTTGAGCAGATCGAGTCCGATATGCAGCCGCTACCCTTGGTCGGAGAATCCAATCGTCCGCTGCGTGTCGCCGTATCGCGTTCGCATCAGACCCCCGAGACAGCATGCCATGTCGAGGCAATGCGTGCCATCCATCCCGATTTGGAGTTGATCGAGCAGGGTAGTTCTTATAAGTTCTGCCTGTTGGCCGAAGGATCGGTTGATTATTATCCGCGTACAACCCATACCTACGAGTGGGATACGGCGGCCGGCGAGTTGATCCTCCACGAGGCGGGAGGCCGCACCTGCTCGTTGCCTGAGGGCGAGGAGCTCAAGTACAACAAGGAGAACCTCCAAAATCCCTGGTTCGAGTGCCGGACAAAGGCGTTGGAGAATTAAGCCTCCTTTCTAAAGAAATAGCCATGGCGAACCTTACGGGTTCGCCATGGCTATTTCTCAGCGTTCTCTTTCCTACTCCTTGTTGTTTTGGGCCTTTTCGCGCTCCACATCGCAGCCGGCGCAGTTGCCCGAGCAGCCTACGTCGCCGCAGCTTGCCGTGCCGTCGTCGTCGCGCGTCTCCTGCACGGCGCAGCGAATACCCAACTTTTGCATGTTTTTATTGGTCGAGATCTCGCCGTCGATGTAATGCCCCTTGATCATGATCGTAAGCGAAAGACCGATGACGAAAAATGCCAAAGCTCCAATCGCAAAGAGTACCACTATCCACCAATTTGCCATATCGTTAACTTGAAATAAACCGTGTAAAATTTTGAAATTCGGCTACAAATATATACATTTGTAGCTAAATTGCAAAATGGCGGCCAATCCTTGCGCTTTTCGGGAACGCCGATCGTAAATATAGGTTAAACATGAAAATTGTTATTGCGGGTGCCGGTGAGATGGGTAATCACCTGGCTAAGATGCTCTCCGGAAGCGGACATGAAATTACCGTGATCGACAAGGATCCCAAACTCCTCGAGGATGTGGGCTCCTTGGCCGATGTTATTACGGTCGAGGGCGACTCGACGGCCTTCCGCACGCTGCGTCGAGCATCGATGCGCAAGTGCGACCTCTTTATTGCTGTCAACCACGAGGAGAATGACAACATCCTCTCGGCCACGTTGGCCAAACAACTCGGGGCCAAAAAATCCATCGCCCGCATCGACAACAACGAATACCTGGAGCCCAACAACAAGGAGATCTTCATCGAGATGGGTATCGACTACCTCTTCTATCCCGAGAAGGTGGCCGCCCAGGAGGTGATCAACCTCTTGGGACACACCTCGACCACGGAGTATGTCGACTTCTCGAGTGGTCGCCTTTCGTTGGTGGTCTTTCGCCTCGAACCCTCGTCGCCCCTGATTGGGCGTGCCCTGGCGGGATTCGGGGAGGAGGCCCATCTGCCCTATCGCACGGTGGCCATCAGCCGCAGCGGTCAGACCATCATCCCGAGTCCGATCGAGCGATTTATGGAGGGCGATGTGGTCTATGTCATCTCACGTCAAGATGCAGTGAAGGAGGTGATGGAGCTCTCGGGACAGCGATCCGTCGAGATCAAGAACATGATGATCCTGGGCGGTTCGCGCATCGGTATTCAGATCGCTACGGCGCTGCAGGACGACCTGAATATCAAGATGGTGGACTACAACGCCGAGAAGGCCTACCGCCTGGCCGAGATTTTGGAGCGCACGCTCATCATCAACGAGGATGGCCGCAATACGGAGGCGATGATGGAGGAGGGACTCTCCAACATGGATGCCTTTGTGGCGGTTACGGGCCGTTCGGAGACCAACATCCTGACTGCGATGCTGGCCAAGCGCCTGGGGGTAAAGAAGGTGATTGCCGAGGTGGAGAACATGAACTACATCAACCTGGCCGAGAGCATCGGCATCGACACGATCATCAACAAGAAGTTGGTAACCGCCTCCAACATCTTCCGCTTTACGATGTCCACCGATGTGCAGGCCATCAAGTGTCTCACGGGTAGCGATGCCGAGGTCTTGGAGTTTATCGTCAAACCCAACTCGCCCGCGACCAAGTCGCGCATTCGCGACCTCGGATTCCCAGCCAACGCCATCATTGGAGGTATCGTGCGTGGCGACAAGGCCTTTATCGCCGTGGGTGGCACCGAGCTCAAGGCCTACGACCGCGTGGTGGTCTTTGCGATGCGGGGGTCGGTGGAGAAGGTGGGGTTATACTTCAACTAAAATTTTTGATTTTATGCGGCATATTTCACCTCTCCTTGTCTAAAGAAAATGGGCAGTACCCAAAGTACAGCCCATCTTCTCCCGCCGGCGGTCGAGTGGAAATCTGCTCGCCTAAAATGCAAAAATTTAATTTTCGATTTTATAGGGCATATTTCACACTTCATGGTTGGAGGGAACGGGTAAAAAATAGAAGGGTCGTTACGACCCTGCGAGGAGCTGTAGACGACATGGTGATCTCCGCCGTTGCGAGACAAGGGGGGTAGGAGTGAAGAAAACGATTAAGCGGGAGATGGATTGAGGGGCCCAAAGAACCCTCTTCATCCCCAACGATAAATTGAAAAATGGGTCTGAAGAACAACCTACTGCGCAGAGTTTTCGAGCCGCGATTGCGGGCCGTGGATCGCTTCCGCCGCCATCCGTTGGAGGTGCAGCGTGCGATGTTGCGCGCGCGCCTCAAGGAGGGGGAGCGTACCGCCTTTGGACAGGAGCGAGGCCTAAAGGAGGATTGGACTCCGGAGCGATTTGCCAAAACTATCGAGACGTTCGATTACGAACGCTTTCGACCCTATGTCGAGCGGATGCTCGCCGGGGAGTGCAATGTGGCGGCGGCGGGGCGTGTGACTCGTTATGCGCAATCCTCGGGAACGACCTCGGATCGCAGTAAGTATATTCCGGTGACGACTCGCTCGATCTTCGAAAACCATACGCAGGGGATGCGCGATGTGGCAGCGTTGTATCTTGCGGCCCATCCCCGATCAACCCTCTTGGATGGCAAGATCCTCACCTTGGGAGGCACCTGTCGTCGCGAGGGACGAAATTGGGTGGGGGATCTCTCCGCGATATTGCTCCACAGTACCTCGCCTTGGAATCGTTTCACTTGCACACCGCCCGCCTCGGTCGGCCTTCTTCCCGATTTTCGGGAGAAGTGTGAGGCGATCGCTCGCCACTGCACCAAACAGGATGTACGGGCCTTCGCAGGGGTTCCCTCGTGGAATCTGGAACTGATGCGTGCGGTGCTTGACTATACGGGTAGGTCGAACCTGCTGGAGGTGTGGCCCCGCATGGAGTGTTTTGCCCACGGAGGGGTCTCGTTTGCCCCCTACCGCGAGGCCTTTCGGGAGTTGATCCCCGACGAAGGGATGTGCTACATGGAGAGTTACAACGCCTCGGAGGGCTTTTTTGCCCTGGCCGACGATCCCATGCGCGACGATATGCTCCTGATGCTCGATTACGGCACCTACTACGAATTCCGTAGGGGCGAAGAGATCGTTCCGTTGGAGGGGGTGGAGGTAGGCAAGACCTACGCCATGTTGATCACCTCGAACAATGGGTTGTGGCGTTATGAGATCGGTGATACGGTGATCTTCACCTCGATCCAGCCCTACCGCATCCGCTTTGCCGGGCGCACCCGCCAGTTTATCAACGTCTTTGGCGAGGAGTTGATCGTCGATAATGCGGATCGAGCCTTGACCGAGGTGTGCCGAGTCACGGGGGCGCGTGTTGAGGAGTATACGGTGGCCCCGCGCTTCATGACCCTCGATCGTCCCGGAGCCCATGAGTGGGTGGTGGAGTTCTCGCGTGAGCCGATCGACCGCGAAGCCTTTGCCGAGCAGTTGGATGGGGCTCTGCGGCGCATCAATTCGGACTACGATGCCAAGCGACGCACAACCCTCGAACGCCTGGTGCTCCATACGTTGCCCGCGGGTTCATTCCTGGAGTGGATGCAACGCTTTGGGAAGAACAAGGTGCCCCGCATGATGAACGAGCGACGGATCTTGGAGCAGGTCTTGGCAATGAGGAATTAGGAGTGAGGAATTGTAGCCACCACCGCGAGCCGCGAACAGAGATAGAAAATTAGTCACCCGATAAGCCGTGAAGAGGTTCGGGAGCGAGAGTTTCAGCCGAAGGCTGACCAAGTCCCCTGCCAGAGGCGGG
>CAJGDL010000101.1 GCA_904502075.1 uncultured Alistipes sp. | reverse complement strand
TGCTCGGTGCACTCAAGGATCACCTGCACTCTGTTACCTTTCTTTGCCATTTTCTGTTAGCCTTTTTTTAGTAAACCTTTTTGGGAGCGGCAGCCTCACGCAGAGCCACAGCCAGACCCTTCTTGTTAATAGTTTTCATACCGGCTGCCGTCACCTTCAGGGTAATCCAGCGGCCCTCCTCCTCCGACCAGAAACGCTTCGTCTTCAGATTGGGGCTGAAGGTGCGCTTAGTCTTGTGGTGCGAGTGGGAAACATTGTTGCCACCCATCGCAGTTTTGCCAGTGATTTCGCAAATTTTCATTGTTCTTAAATTTTAGTTTATGCCCATAAGGGGTTGCAAAGATAGGTATTTTTCTTCTTCCTGCAAAAGAAAATTCAAAATTCGGAATTCAAAACGCAAAATTTTCATCCTTCCCACCTCTTTTTATCCTCGAAGAGAGGCAAGAAGTACCCGGTTTCCACCTATTTCAGATCTTCTTTCAGTTCGTCGCGCAGCAAGGCAATGGCATAGGCCGAGGCGCGGTCGATGATTTGGCCTCGGTCGGTGCCACATTGGCGGCAAAGGGCTACCGTGTGGGTTGGGGTTGCCACAGCCATCCAGACCGTGCCCACGGGCTTCTCCTTGGAGCCCCCCGAGGGGCCAGCGATGCCGCTGGTGGCGATGGCGTAATCGGTTCCAAAGCAGTTGCGAGCCCCCTCGGCCATTTGGCGTACCACCTCCTCGCTCACGGCACCATGGCGGGCCAGGCTCACGGCACTCACCCCCAAAAGCCGCTCTTTGATGCGGTTCTGATAGGCCACGACGCTCCCCATAAAGTAGGCCGAGGCCCCCGGCATGGCGGTAAAGAGCGAGGCGATTCGTCCTCCCGAGCAACTCTCGGCCACGGAGAGGGTTTTACCGCGCTCGATGAGCGTGTGGTGGATCAGCTCCTGCACCGTAGCCGTCTCATAGCCCACGACATATTCGGGGATCATCTTTTGCAGTTGGGCAAAGCGGGCCTCGATCTCGCGGGCCACCGACTCGCCCTCGACCTCGTAGGCCGACAGACGCAGGCGCACCGCCCCCGGATTGGGCAGATAAGCCAACTTCAGGTAGTCGGGCAGCGCATCCTCCCAGGGGGCGATCCGCTCGGCCAGCATCGACTCGGCCAAGCCCGAGGTGATCAGCGTGCGGTGGACAATCGAGCGCAGAGAAAAGCACGCCTTCAGGCGGGGCATCACCTCCTCCTCCATCAAGTGCTCCATCTCGAAGGGGACACCCGGCAACGAGATCACCACCCGTCCCTCGCGCTCAAACCACATGCCCGGGGCGGTGCCGTGGCGGTTGAAGAGCACCGTGCAGCAGTCGGGCACCAGAGCCTGACCACGGTTGAGTTCGTTGAAGACCACCCCGCGTTTTTCGAGCATCGTGCGGACATGTTCGCCCACCGCCTCATCGTAGCGCAACTCGCCCCCGAAGAGGTCGCAGAGGGTCTTTTTGGTGATATCGTCCTTCGTGGGGCCCAAGCCGCCGGTGATTATCAGAATATGGCTCTTTTCGAGGGATCGCTCCACGCTCTGAACGATCTGCTCGCGATCATCCCCGATCGAGAGGCGTTCGCGCACGACGATTCCTGCACGGTTCAGGTGTTTGGAGATCGAAACGGAGTTGGTATCGACGATCTGTCCGATCAGGATTTCGTCGCCGATGGTAAGAATAGTAGCCTGCATGGTTTTCGTTATTGTTCGGAAGAGGAGGGGTTGGCCGTGGAGGATGGGGCCTCGGTCACATCCGCAGTGGTCCGTGCGGGGATCATCGCACGACACAGGTTGCCCGCAAGAGCGGGACCCTCGTAGACAAAGCCCGAATAGAGTTGAACGAGCGAGGCTCCGGCATCGAGCATTGCCTGCACATCCTCGGGGCTAAAAATTCCGCCCACGCCGATAATCGGATAGGTGCCTTGGGCGCGCGCATGAATTCGGCGCACCACCTCGAGAGCACGCTCCAGCAAGGGTCTTCCTCCCAAGCGACCCGAGCCCACTTTGGTCAATGCCGCAATCGAGGTATCGAGCCCCGGACGCTGATTCGTGCCGCTGACTGCCACGATGCCGTCGAGCGGGGTAGAGATCATCACATCGGCCATACGATCCACCTCCTCGTTCGTCAGGTCGGGCGAGATCTTCAGCAAGATGGGACGATATTGATTCTGCCCGCGACGGAAGTCGAAGAGCGGGTTAAGGATCTGCATCAAGCGCTCCGTGGAGGGGGCCATCGACTCCTGCGTTCCGTTATCACAATTGATATTTACGGTAAAGTAGTCGGCATATTGGTAGAGGTTGCGGAAGAGTTTCAGGTAGTCGGCCGGCACCTTTTCGGGGGGCGTGGCCAAGTTGCAACCGATGTTACACCCCACGACAAGCCCACGATGGTCGCCTCGCAGGCGGTCAAGCACATACTCCAACCCCTGGTTCGGGAGCCCTAGGCGGTTGATCGTCGCACGGTCGCGCAACAAGCGGAAGACGCGCGGGCGGGGATTTCCCGATTGCGGTTTCGGGGTCACCGTGCCGATCTCGACAAAGCCGAAACCGAGGGCTCCCACCTCGCGAAAGACGTCGCCACTGACATCGAAACCGGCAGCCAAGCCGATCGGATTTTTAAAATGCAGACCGAAGACCTCACGCTCGAGCGAGGGATGCTCCACGGCATACGATTTACGGAGTAGCCAACGACCACCCGGCAACCACCCCGCCAAACGGAGCAACCAGATGGCCGCGCGATGGGCCCGCTCAATAGGCAGAGCAAATAGAATCGGTTTTATGATATGGCGATATAACATTTGACCTCTTTACTAACCTTTCATCCGGCAAAGGTAGGAAAAATTCAAAATTCAAAATTCAAAATTCAAAATTATTTTAGTCATCCGGCTGATTTGGGCCCGCAATCAGAGGTACTCCTCAAGAATTCAAAATTCAAAATTTGATCCGCGATCAGAAGTACTCCTCGCGGTAGGAGTAGGTGTCGCGCAACCGCTCAAAATCGGCAGCCCGGCTCTTCAGCCGGCGGCTTTCGGCTTCGGGATCGAAATAATCGAAGATCGTAGCCCGCATCTCCTCCCATGAGATCTCTCGCTCACGAGTCGGCTGTACCGATGCCGGATACCACGCCTCAAGAGGCAATCCAAAGCATCGAGCCAACGCCCTGACAGACAAAGCCGTGGCATTGGCCTTCCCCTGCAGGGAGTAGCCCGCAATGTGGGGCGTTGCCACGCAGGCGCAAGCCAAGAGTTCGGGATGCAGATCGGGCTCATGCTCCCACACATCGAGGGCAAAGGGGTGGCCCGAAGCCAAGAGGGATTCGGAATCGACCACCTCTCCACGCGAAGCGTTGAGGATCAAGGCCTCGGGTTTCATCCCGCTCAGCAGATCGCCATTGCATAGGTGGTAGGTCGAGGCATCGAGCGGCGTATGAAAGGTGAGAATGTCGGCCTCACGGGCCACCTCCTCCAAGGCAAGAAAGCCCAAATGCTCACGCGCCTCCCGAGGCGGGTCGCAACAAAGCACTCGAAAGCCCCATTTTTCGGCATAAGCCTTTACGAGCGACCCCACATGGCCCACCCCCACCACACCGAGGGTTCGCTCCGCGGGACTCCACCCCTCGGCTTGAGCCTGATAGGCAAGTACTCCGCTCACCCACTGCAACACCCCGCGGGCGTTGCAGCCCGCCGCCGTAGCCACCTCGATGCCTCGACGACGGCAGTAGTCGAGGTCGATGTGGTCGAATCCAATGGTGGCCGTGGCGATAAAACGCACCGAGGAGCCCGCGAGCAGCCGCTCATCGCAGCGCGTACGCGTGCGGACAATCAGTGCATCGGCCGAGCGCACATCGGTGGCCGAAATGGCCTTCCCGGGAAGGTACTGCACCTCGGCCCAATCCTCCAACACCCCCTCCAGAAAGGGGATGGCCGAGTCGGCGACTATTTTCAATTTTTGGTTCATGCGATTTGTGAAGTCTTCGAAGAGAGATGTATCGGGCAACAAATGTAACGATAAAAAGCGAAAAAACCGAATAAAGTTGTTATCTTTGCATGATTTTTATACCTCGAAAACAAGAAAAACATCAAGATCCCCGATATGACACTCGAAAATTTCGACCCCAACGGTGTGGGTGTGGATAACGGAAACTATTTTGGACTTCCGATAACGCCCGAAGAGGCCGACCTGGTTTTGATCTCGGCTCCGTGGGATGTTACCGTATCCTATGGTTCGGGCACCGCCTTTGCCCCCGATGCCATGATCGAGGCCTCGACCCAACTCGACCTCTACGACCTCTCGGCCCCCGACTGCTGGCGACGAGGCATCGCCACCGCTCCGGTGGACTACTCGTTGCAGGAGCTCTCGGAGCGCCTGCGCCGCGATGCCGAGCGAGTCATCGACCACCTCGAAGAGGGAGGGTCACAAAACGATGACCAAGTGGTCCGAAAGATCCATCGTGTGAATGAGGGATGTGCCGAGATGAACAACAACATCCGCAGCCAGGCCGAAGAGTGGTTGCACAAAGGCAAACTCGTGGGGCTCGTCGGAGGCGACCACTCCACCCCCTACGGTCTGCTTACGGCCCTGGCCCAAAAGCACCCCTCGTTCGGCGTACTCCACATCGATGCCCACTGTGATCTTCGCGTGGCCTACGAAGGCTTCGAGTTCTCGCACGCTTCGATTATGCACAACGTCCTGCGCGACCTACCCCAGGTGGAGCGTCTGGTCGAGGTCGGCGTACGCGACTTCTGCGACCAGGAGTACGAGCGCGCCCAAAGCGATCCCCGCATCGAGATGTTCCACGACCTGCGACTGGCCCGCACCGCCTTCGAAGGGGTTTCGTGGCGAGAGCAGTGCCGAAAGATCGTCGAGAAGCTACCCGCCAAAGTCTATGTGAGTTTCGACATCGACGGCCTTTCGCCCGACAACTGCCCCCACACGGGAACCCCCGTGCCGGGCGGACTGACCTTCCGCGAGGCGATCTATCTGCTGGAGCAACTCGCCGAGTCGGGCCGTCAGATCATCGGCTTCGACGTGGTGGAGGTAACCCCCAAAGCCGAGGAGCGCATCGACGAAATCGTCGGAGCCCGCATCCTCTACAAACTATGCAACCTGACCCTGAAGACCAACCCCCGATAACTCGACAAACAGACGATAAAACCATGAGAAAACTCACTACGATCGCCCTGCTGCTGATCGCCACCCTCCCCCTCCTCGGAGGGTGCTCGAAGGGCAAAAACAGCAACAACACCCCCTTCGCCAACGAGCAGGACTCGGTAGCCTACATTTTGGGCATGAACATCGGTCGCAACCTCTGGCAGATGGACTCGACCCTCAATGTCGAGGCCCTCGCCGCAGGTATCCGCGACCACTACGCCCGAGCAGAACGCTTCACCCAGGCCGAAGCCGAGCGCATCTACCTGCACTACATCAATGTATCGAAGCCCGAGGCTGTGCTGGCCTACGAGGATCGCTTCCTGGAGGAGATCGTGCGCGACAACCGCTCCTACGCCCGCTCGAAGTCGGGCCTCACCTACGCCGTGGAGGAGGTGGGCGAGGTAGACCTCACCCCCAAGGCGGCCTATGACACCGTCTCGATCCGCTACCTGGGACGCACGATCGACGGCCGTGAGTTCGACTCCTCCTACACGCGCGGCGACACCACGCGCATGGCCCTGGGTGATCTGCTCGAGGGTTTGCAGGAGAGCCTGAAGCTGATCGGCAAGGGGGGCCGCATCATGGCCTACCTGCCCGCCGCCCTGGGCTACGGTGCCGAGGGCAATCAGGA
>CAJGDL010000100.1 GCA_904502075.1 uncultured Alistipes sp. | reverse complement strand
TGATTGGTATGAGGTTCGACAGAGCGGATTGAGAACCCTGGAAATAGAGTGCTATCCATGCGAGGAGGATCGTTCATTAAAACTTTATATAGAGAGTCGAGAGAAGGCGTATCATGTCGCGATTGTTAAGGTCTCTCTGCTACCAGAACAACCTGCCGAGTAATGGATATTTCAAACGGTTTGACTAAAAATTTACAACTATGAAAAAGTTATTTTATTTTGCAGCCATGCTGCTCTGTTTTGTCTCTTGTGCTTATAGCGGGGATACATATCGAGATATTGACATCTATCTTGATAGCGGAGTTAAAGGGAATAAGTATGAATATACCTATGGAGAGGATTTTCATAGAGTCTTTACCACCTCGGAACCAGTACACCTGATCAATATACTTTATACTGATTATAAAGAAGGCATAGAAGAGGAGAAAAAGGAAATTTCGAAGGAGCATTACGAACATCCTCCTTTTGCAACCGATTGGGAGGGAGTTCGTGTAGCGGTAAAGGATTTCCAGACGATTGAGATTTGGATTGATGCGGATGCCTGGCCGACAACCGAAGAGCATTCCTCATTCGCCTTTGATCTCGAACCCATTCGCTTTTGGTACGATGACTCCACGATTTGGGCTGTGGATGATATTGTAATCTTCCGCAACCAACCTGCGGAGGAACAACCGGCCGAGTAATGTTTTTTAATGGTTTGACTAAAAATTTACAACTATGAAAAAGCTATTTTATTTTGCAGTATTACTGCTTGGGGTTGTGGCGTGCAACAACGATGATGAGTCCTCTATTTTGTTAAATGATACCAATATAACGATTGTGAGGGAGGGACTTGTCAGCCAATTCAGAAGTTTTGACCCGCAGACAGCTCCGACTCTGTTCGCCGGAACAGGAAAAAAGTGGGAAATTTGTTATGATGCTACCTGCGATGAAGAGGGGAATATCGCCATAGCGTATCTACAATACTATTGGACTCCGATTGATATGGCTCCGGGGTATTCTTGGTCTTTGCTTGATGTATACTTTATGGCAGAAGATGATCCCGAAAAGAACTGGACCTATGACCCTGGAAATAGGACGATTACCATGTCCTATCCCAACGAGTATAACAAGGAGTATCGATACAAAATTGAGGCTCTCAGCGAGGACCTGTTGCTTTGTATCTTCTCCTATGAAGTATATGTTGAAAAGATAGGAGGTTACGAAACTCAATATTGCCAACAAATTTATGTGACGGACAGAAAAGCCCATTTGGCATCAATAGGCGTAACTTTCTAACCTCTTGATAACCCTCTGACCAAGTTCGGTCCACCAGTCAGCCAACATGGTTCGCACCGCGCAACGCCCGATTGCGCGGTGCTCTTTTTTCGATGAGCAATGAGTAATGGTACTGGGGTTTGCTGGGAGTAGCTGGGGATTTTGTTTTTAGGTATTCTCAGTTCACATAGTAACTCCCAGCCATTCATAGTTCCATTGCTCATCGAATAGCTGACAGCTGAATGCTGACAGCTAAAAACAATTCCTAATTCCACATTCTGTCAGTCATTGCGAGGAGCCGGAGGCGACGTGGCAATCTTTTTATCGGAGAATTATTCTCACGATTGGTCGCCCATAAAAAGATCCCCACGTCAGACCTTGCGGTCTTCCTCGGGATGACGCGACGAGAAAGGGGGAATAAAATAATTTTGAATTCTGAATTTTGAATCATGAATTTTGAATCTTGAATTATAATAATTTCTAATTATTTTGTACCTTTGCATGAATATATCTCTGAGAAAAGATGAAACGAATATTACTATATCTGCTTTTGGTGGCGACGAGCGTGGGCTGTGGCACACGCACCCGACAGTCGGCCACGACACCACCTGCGCCCGTGGAGCCCAAAACGTACGGCTA
Organism: uncultured Alistipes sp.; assembly: GCA_904502075.1. Lineage (GTDB taxonomy): Bacteria > Bacteroidota > Bacteroidia > Bacteroidales > Rikenellaceae > Alistipes. The sequence continues at coordinate 4,250 of CAJGDL010000100.1, read as the reverse complement.
CACGGTGAAAAACAGCTATCCGCACGCCACCGACAGCTACACCCAGGGGTTGCTCTTCCACGAGGGGCTGCTCTGGGAGGGCACGGGCCAAAAGGGCGAGTCGCGCCTTCTGAAGCACGACCTGACGACGGGGCACACCGAGAAGGTGGCCCACCTGCCACGCCACGAGTTCGGTGAGGGGATTGCCCTCGTGGGCGAAGAGCTTTTTCAACTGACCTGGATGGAGAACACGGCCCACGTTTACGACCTCGCCACGGGCAAGGAGCGGCGCACCTTGCGCTTCCCGGGTGAGGGGTGGGGCCTTACCTCCGACGGCGAGTGGCTCTACCTTTCGGATGGCAGTGCCACGATTCGCCGCCTCGACCCCACCACCTTCGAGCGCAAGGGGTCGATCGCGGTGACGCTGCGAGGTGAGCCGCTCGACTTCCTGAACGAATTGGAGTGGATCGACGGCAAGATTTGGGCCAACATCTACACTACGGATCACCTCGTCATCATCGACCCCCGATCGGGTGTGGTCGAGGGGGTGGTGAACCTCGAGGGGTTGCTTCCCGAGACGGAGCGCACGCCCCAAACCGATGTACTGAACGGCATTGCCTACGATGCCTCGACGGGCCGCATCTTCGTTACCGGAAAAAACTGGAGCAAACTCTACGAAATTGAACTCTTTGAGAAATAAGCCACTGTGAAAAACAACGCATTACATAACGCCCTGCAGGAGCGCATCCTGCTCTTGGATGGTGGACTGGGCACGATGATCCAGCCCTATGGGCTCACCGAGGAGGATTTCCGCGGCGAGCGTTTCCGCAACTGGTCGTGCAACCTGAAGGGGTGTAACGATCTGCTCTCACTCACACGCCCCGAGGTGATCAAGGAGATCCACACGCGCTACCTGAAGGCCGGAGCCGACCTGATCACCACCGACTCGTTCAACGCCAACGCTATCTCGCTCCGCGACTACGGCTTGGAGTCCCTGGCCCGCGAAATGGCCGCCGCCGCGGCCCGCATTGCCCGCGAAGCGGCCGACGAATTCACCCGTCAGAATCCCTCGAAGCCCCGCTTTGTGGCGGGCTCGATGGGCCCCACAAACCGCACAGCCTCGATGTCGGCCGATGTGCAGAACCCCGCGGCTCGCGAGGTGTGCTTTGAGGAGCTTACCACGGCCTACCGCGATCAGGCCCTGGGACTCCTGGAGGGGGGTGCCGATCTGCTCCTGGTTGAGACGGTCTTCGACACGCTGAACGCCAAGGCGGCCCTTTACGCCATTGCGAAACTCGAGCAGGAGCTCGGCCGCAAGATCGAGGTAATGCTCTCGGGCACCCTCTCCGACGGAGGTCGCACCCTTTCGGGGCAGACGGTCGAGGGTTTCTACACCTCGGTGAAACACTATCCTCTCCTCTCGATCGGCTTCAACTGCGCCTTCGGAGCCCGTCAGCTGCTGCCTCACCTCGAAGAGCTCGCCTCGGTAGCCGACTGCCGCATCTCGGCCCACCCCAACGCCGGACTGCCGAATGTGATGGGAGGCTACGACGAGACCCCCGCCATGTTTGCTCGCGACGTGGAGGAGTACCTGAAGCGCGGCCTGCTCAACATCGTAGGTGGCTGCTGCGGCACCACTCCGGAGCACATCTTCGAGCTACAAAAAATTGTCCCGAATTATACACCCCGCCCGCTGCCCACCGTCGACCGCGAGAGCTCGCTGAGCGGCCTGGAGCCCCTGTATATCACCCCCGAGCAGAATTTCGTCAATGTCGGTGAGCGTACCAACGTGGCCGGCTCGGCCAAATTCGCCCGACTGATCCGCGAGGAGCAGTACGAAGAGGCCCTTTCGATTGCCCGTGCCCAGGTGGAGGCCGGAGCCCAGGTGGTGGATGTCTGCATGGACGACGGCCTGATCGACGGCCCGAAGGCGATGCGTCACTTCCTAAATCTGATGGCCTCAGAGCCCGAAATCGCCCGCGTACCGGTGATGATCGACTCCTCGAAGTGGGAGGTGCTCGAGGCCGGACTGAAGGCCACACAGGGAAAGAGTGTCGTCAATTCGCTCTCGCTGAAGGAGGGAGAGGGGCTCTTCCTGGAGCGCGCCCTCGAGTGCCACCGCTACGGAGCCGCCATCGTGGTGATGCTCTTCGACGAGGAGGGCCAGGCCGACACCTATGCCCGCAAGATCGCCGTGGCCGAGCGCGCCTACCGTCTGCTGACCGAGGCGGGATTTCCGGCCGAGGATATCATCTTCGACCCCAATATCTTGGCCGTAGCCACGGGTATCGAGGCCCATGATCGCTACGCCCTCGACTTCATCGAGGCTACGCGCTGGATCAAGAGCCACTACCCGAAGGTGAAGGTCTCGGGCGGTGTGAGCAACCTCTCGTTCTCGTTCCGCGGCAACAACACCGTGCGCGAGGCGATGCACTCGGCCTTCCTCTACCACGCCATCGAGGCGGGCATGGAGATGGGCATTGTCAATCCGCAGATGTTACAGATCTACTCCACGATCGAGCCTACGCTGTTGGAGTATGTCGAAGATGTGCTGCTCTGTCGCCGCCCCGATGCCTCGGAGCGTCTCTTGGAGTATGCCCAGCAGTTGAAATCGTCGGCCGAGAACCGCCCCGCCACGGAGGTGGCCGAATGGCGCAACCAACCCCTCGGCGAGCGCATCCGCCACGCCATGATCAAGGGGATCTCCGACCACATCGAGGCTGACACCTTGGAGGCCTATCAGGAGTTGAAATCCCCCATGGCGGTGATCGACAGCCTTCTCATGCCCGCCATGGAGGAGGTGGGTCGTCTGTTCGGTGCCGGCAAGATGTTCCTCCCGCAGGTGGTAAAGACGGCCCGCGTGATGAAGCGTGCCGTAGCCGCCCTCACCCCCTACATCGTAGCAGGCGAAGTAACCTCACAAAAGAGTGGTCGCGTGTTGCTGGCCACCGTGAAGGGCGATGTACACGACATCGGTAAGAACATCGTAAGTGTAGTGATGGCTTGTGGTGGCTACGAGATGCACGACCTGGGTGTGATGGTCGAGGCCTCACGCATTGTCGACGAGGCCCTGCGCCTGGAGGTCGATGCCATCGGCCTGAGCGGACTGATCACCCCCTCGCTCGAGGAGATGATCCATGTATGCGAGGAGCTGGAGCGTCGCGGAGCCGAGATCCCCGTGATCATCGGCGGAGCCACCACCTCAGCCCTCCATACGGCGGTCAAAATCGCCCCCCGATACCGCGGAGCGGTGATCCACGCCTCGTCGGCCAGCGACAACGTCAAGATCATGGCCGAACTGATGGGGGCGGGTCGCACAGCCTACCTGGCCAACCATCGCAGCCGACAGGAGTCGTTGCGCGAGGAGTATAACCGCACGCTCACGGCGCGCGAATTGGTTCCCATCATCGAGGCTCGCAAGGGGGCCAAAAGAAAGTCGCTCTCGGAGGTGGTGGAGCCCGCCCACACCGGACGCGTAATCTTCAACGACTACGAGATTGAGGCCGTGGAGCCGCTGATCGATTGGAACTTCTTCTTCCCTGCCTGGGGGATCAAGGGACACTACCCTGAGCTCCTGGAGCACCCCGAGCGAGGCGAAGAGGCGCGCAAACTCCTAACCGATGCCCAGGCCCTTTTGGCACGCATCAAAAAGGAAAAGTTGCTGAAATTGCAGGGTGTCGTAGGAATCTTCCCCGCCACAAGCGGCAAGGAGGAGATCATCCTCACGGATCCGAAGGGAAAGAGTTACCACTTCCCGATGCTGCGCAACCAGACACGCGGCGAGGAGCCCCTCTCGGTGGCCGACTTTGTGGCCGAGGCCAAGGGCAAGAGGTCGGACTATGTGGCCGTGTTTGCCTTGACGGCCGGCGTGGGCCTCGAGAAACTCACCGAGGAGTTCAAGGCGGCGGGCGACGACTACTCGGCCATCCTCTCGAAACTCTTGGCCGACCGCCTCACGGAGGCCTTTGCCGAGAGTGTACACAGCTTCGTAAGGTGCGAGATGTGGGGCTACGCAGCCGGGCAAAGCCTCACCCCCGAGGCGATCATCCGTGGCGACTACCGTGGTCTGAGAATGGCCTTCGGCTACCCCGCCACCCCCGACCACGCCCTCAAACGCACGGCTTTCGATCTGTTGCGTGCCGAGCAATTCACCCAAATGCGCCTCACGGAGAACTTCATGATCACCCCGGGAGAGGCCCTTTGCGGACTGATGCTCTCCGACGGAAAGTACTTCTCGGTGGGACGTATCGACAAGAAGCAACTGCTCGGCT
>CAJGDL010000099.1 GCA_904502075.1 uncultured Alistipes sp. | reverse complement strand
TGCTGATTCAGCGTCCTTATGGCGTGATCGCCAACCCCGATGCCCAGCCGAAGGCGATCTTTGTCTCGGCTTTCGATTCGGCCCCGCTGGCTCCCGACTACAACTTCATCCTCTCTTCGGAGAAGGAGAATCTGCAGAAGGGTGTCGAGGTGCTGAAGAAGCTCACCGCAGGCAAGGTACACTTCTCGATGCGTGCCAAGGAGGCCAGTGTGGCCGAAGCCCTGAATGGGGTGGAGCTCCACACCTTCGCCGGCAAGCACCCCGTGGGTAACGTGGGTGTGCAAATTCACCACATCGACCCCATTGACAAGGGCGACGTAGTGTGGACGGTGAATGTGCAGGATCTGGCCATCATCGGCCGTTTGTTCCTCACGGGCAAGGTCGATATGACCCGCACGATCGCCGTAACGGGTTCGGAGGTGGAGAAGCCCAGCTACTGCAAGGTGGTAGCCGGTGCCAATCTCGACTCGATCCTGGCCGGTAATGTGAAGGCCCAGAAGGAGGGTGATTCGGTGCGTGTGATCAACGGCAACGTCCTCACAGGTACGAAGGCTGCCGGTTACCTCTCGTTCTACGCCAACCAGCTGACCTTGATCCCCGAGGGAGATAAGTATGAGTTGCTGGGCTGGGCCATGCCTCGCTTTGGCAAGTTCTCGGTGTCGCGCAGCTACTTCTCGTGGCTCTGCCCGAAGAAGCAGTACAAGCTCGACACGAACCTCAATGGTGGAGAGCGTCCCTTCATCGTGACCGGTCTCTATGAGCAGTATCTGCCCATGGATATCTATCCGATGTATCTCTTGAAGGCCTGCCTCGCGGGCGATATCGACAAGATGGAAAATCTGGGTATCTATGAGGTGCTGCCCGAGGATCTCGCCCTCTGCGAGTTCGTATGCCCCTCGAAGATCGAGATTCAGCAGATTCTCCGCGATGGTATTAACTTAATGATTAAGGAGGCTTAACAATGGATTTGCGTAAATTGGTAGATAAGGTTAAACCGACCTTTATGAAGGGGGGTAAGCTCTCCTTCCTCGAGTCGACCTTCGATGGTTTCGAGACCTTCCTCTTCGTCCCGAACAAGACTACCTCGATGGGTTCGCATGTGCGCGACTGCAACGACTCGAAGCGCACGATGATCTGTGTCGTATTGGCTCTGATGCCCGCCTTCCTCTTCGGTTGCTTCAATACCGGTATTCAGGTAGGTTTGGAGGGCTTCAACGCCTTCCTCTACGGCTTGATTCGTATTCTGCCGATGGTGGCCGTGAGCTACATCACGGGGCTGGCCATCGAGTTCGCTTATGCCCAGCTGCGCGGCCATGAGATCTACGAGGGTTTCCTCGTGTCGGGTCTCTTGATCCCGATGATCATGCCCGTTTCGATGCCTCTGTGGATGGTGGCCGTTTCGACCGCCTTTGCCGTCATCTTCGGTAAGGAGGTATTCGGTGGTACGGGTATGAACATCTTCAACCCCGCTCTCTTGGCTCGTGCCTTTGCCTTCTTCGCCTACACGCCCCAGATCTCGGGTGAGACCGCCTGGTTCTCGGACTGGAAGTTTATGGGTGCCACCGATGCTGTGACGGGTGCTACCGCCCTCGAGCAGTTTGCTACGAAGGGTGCCATGGACTTCTCGGTGATGGATGCCTTCCTGGGCTTTATCCCCGGCTCGTTTGGTGAGACCTCGACGCTGGCCATCTTGATCGGTGCCGCCATCCTGCTCTTCACGGGTGTGGCTTCGTGGCGCACGATGATCTCGGTATTTGTCGGCGGTCTGGCCATGGGTCTGTTGTTCAACGCCGTGGGTGGTAACGCCTATATGGAGATCCCCGCTTGGCACCACCTGATCGTGGGTGGCTTCGCCTTCGGTGCCGTCTTCATGGCGACCGACCCCGTTACCTCGGCCCAGACCAACACGGGTAAGTATATCGTTGGTTTCATGACCGGTGCCATCGCCATCCTGATTCGTGGGGTGAACCCCGCCTATCCGGAGGGTATGATGCTCTCGATCCTCTTCATGAACGCCCTGGCTCCGCTGGTGGACTACTTCGTGGTAGAGGCGAACATCTCGCGCCGCAAGAACCGCAGTAAGAAACTCGCTAAATAAGGAAAGCTATGGCAATGAATAAGAACAGTAATCTGTATATCGTCGTCTATTCGACGATTATGGTGGTTGTCGTAGCCACGCTGCTCGCAGTGGCCGCCTTGTCGCTCCAGTCGCGTCAGCAGGCCAATATGCTTGGCGAGAAGAAGCAGGCAATCCTCTCGTCGCTGGGCGCTTCGACCGAAAACTACGATGAGTTTGTTACCTCGAAGGTCCTCAATGTAGAGGGTGCCGAGGTAGAGGGTGATGCCCTGGATCTGCTCTTCGACTTGAAGGGTGCCTTCGAGAATGGTACCTATCCCATCTTCGAGGCTAAGAACGGTCGCGTGGTTATTCCCGTTTATGGTAGCGGTCTGTGGGGTCCCGTTTGGGGCTACCTGGCTTTGGAACCCGACATGAACACGGTTGTCGGTATTGTCTTGGACCACGCGGGTGAGACCCCGGGTCTGGGTGCCGAGATCGCCACGCCGAAGCACCAGGCTCAGTATGTGGGTAAGACCATCTTCGAGGGTGAGGAGCTGGTGGCCATCACGCTGAAGAAGGGTGGTGCCACGGAGGCCAACATCCAGCACGAGGTGGATGCCATCTCGGGCGGTACGAAGACCTGCGACGGTGTGTCGGCCATGTTGCTCAACAGCCTGACCAACTACCTGCCTTATCTGAAGGCTCACATCGCTTCGGCCACGGAGTGCGCTTGCGAGGAGTGTGCCGAGGAAACCTTGTCTAACGTAAATATGGAGTAGGCTATGAGTAAGGAAAAAGAGTCGTTGTTTTCGGCTAAAAATATGAAGTATCTGACGGGCCCGTTCGGTGCGAACAACCCCGTCATCGTGCAGATCCTCGGTATCTGCTCCGCATTGGCTGTTACCGTACAGCTCAAGCCTGCCATCGTAATGGCTTTGTCGGTAACCGCCGTAACGGCCTTTGCCAACCTGGTGATGTCGCTGCTGCGTAACGGGATCCCGTCGCGTATCCGCATTATCGTTCAGTTGGTGGTGATCGCCGCGCTGGTAATCTTGGTGGACCAGGTGCTGAAGGCCTTCGTTTACGATGTATCGAAGCAGCTTTCGGTCTATGTAGGTCTGATTATTACGAACTGTATCGTGATGGGTCGCGTGGAGGCCTTTGCTTTGGGTAACAAGCCCTGGCCCGCCTTCCTCGATGGTCTTGGAAACGGTCTGGGTTATGGTCTGATCCTGGTGATCGTGGCCTTCTTCCGCGAGCTCTTTGGCTCGGGTTCGTTGTTCGGCATCCGCCTCATCCCCGAGAGCTGGTACATCGCCGAGGGCGGTTTCTACTCGAACACGGGTCTGATGCTCTTCCCGCCGATGGCACTGATCATCGTGGGTTGCATCATCTGGGTTCACCGCACGAAGAATAAGGATTTACAGGAAAAATAGGAGGGTGAAGTATGGAAACATTGAACATTTTTATCCGGTCGATCTTTATCGACAACATGGTATTCGCCTTCTTCTTCGGTATGTGCTCCTACATTGCCGTATCGAAGAGCGTAAAGACGGCGTTGGGTCTGGGTGCTGCGGTAACCTTCGTACAGGTGATGACCGTGCCCCTGAACTACCTCTTATATAATTATGTATTGAAGGCTGATGTGCTGGTCGAGGGTGTCGACCTGAGCTTCCTGACCTTTATCATCTTCATCGCGACGATTGCCGCCTTTGTGCAGTTGGTGGAGATGATCGTCGAGAAGTTCTCGCCCTCGCTCTACAACCAGCTGGGTATCTTCCTGCCGCTGATCGCTGTGAACTGCGCCATCATGGGTGGATCGCTCTTCATGCAGCAGAAGGTTGACGGGGGTGAGATCACCTCGCTCTGGCAGTCGATTGTCTATGGTCTGGGTTCGGGTATTGGTTGGTGGATCGCCATCGTGATGATGGCCGCCATCCGCGAGAAGACGACCTATTCGCACATTCCGGCTGCATTGAAGGGCCCCGGTATCGCCTTTATCATTACGGGTCTGATGGGTATTGCCTTCATGATCTTCAGTGGTATTCAGTTGTAACCCTTTAAGAAGAGAAAGACTATGGAAATTACAATTCTTGTTGCGATTATCGCCTTCTTGGTGGTGACGCTCGTATTGGTAGCTTTGCTTCTCTTTGCAAAGGCGAAGCTGACCTCGTCGGGTGCCGTTACCATCGACATCAACAACGGCGAGAAAGTGCTGACGGCCGAGAGCGGCTCCACGCTCCTCTCGACTCTGTCGGACAACAAAGTATTCCTTCCCTCGGCCTGCGGTGGCGGTGGTGCTTGCGGTATGTGCAAGTGCCAGGTGCTGGAGGGCGGTGGCGACATTCTGCCCACCGAGACCGGCTTCATCAACCGCAAGATGCAGAAAGAGCATTGGCGTCTGGGTTGCCAGGTGAAGGTAAAGGAGAACATGAAGATCCGCGTACCCGACTCGGTACTCGGTGTGAAGAAGTGGGAGTGCGAGGTGGTTTCGAACCGCTCGATCTCGACCTTCCTCAAGGAGTTCGTTGTGAAGCTCCCCGAGGGCGAGAACCTCAATTTCCGCTCCGGTGGCTACATTCAGATCGATATCCCCGCCTACAAGGAGATCAAGTTCTCGGATATGGATATCGACGAGAAGTTCCGCGAGGATTGGGACAAGTTCAAGATGTGGGATCTGGTGACGACCAACCCCGAGGATACGTTCCGCGCCTACTCGATGGCCAACCACCCCGCAGAGGGCAACATCATCATGCTCAACATCCGTATCGCTACGCCTCCGTTCGATCGCGTGAATGGCGGCTTCATGAAGGTGAACCCGGGTATCTGCTCGTCGTATGTCTTCTCGCGCAAGCCGGGTGACAAGGTGACGATCTCGGGCCCCTACGGAGAGTTCTTCCTCGACGAAAACCTGCCCGATACGCAGGAGTTGATCTTTATCGGTGGTGGTGCCGGTATGGCTCCCATGCGTAGCCACTTGATGCACCTCTTCAAGACCGAGAAGACGAAGCGTCCCGTATCGTTCTGGTACGGTGCCCGTGCTCTGAAGGAGGCTCCCTACATGGATGAGTTCCACCAGATTGAGAAGGACTTCCCCAACTTCAAGATGAACCTTGCTCTCGACCGTCCCGATCCCGAGGCCGATGCCAAGGGGGTAGCCTACACGGCAGGCTTCGTTCACAATGTCCTCTTCGAGAACTACCTGAAGAACCACGAGGCTCCCGAGGATTGCATCTACCTCATGTGCGGACCTCCGATGATGATCGGTGCCGTGGTGAACATGCTCGATTCGCTGGGTGTGCCGCCGGAGAATATCCTCTACGACAACTTCGGTTCGTAATTTTCGATTTGTAAGCGGTATATTCCGCACATCCCAAACAAAACCCGAACGGGACGTACGCCAAGTACTACCCGTCCGGGTTTCTTATTGCGATGCACAGAATTTCCTCGCTTAAAATCAAAAAGTGGGAACTTGGAATAATGCTTCTGACGACAAAATGTTTGATTGAAAGAAATTTCCTCACTTATATGAGAGGATGACTACTTACCCTTTGCAGTCATTGCGAGGAGCCGGAGGCGACGTGGCAATCTCCCAAATCGCCGAGGTCGGGTGCAGATCCTTACCGCGTCATGGCGAGGAGGGCACAAGCCCGACGTGGCCATCTTTTTATGAGCAAAATAGTTGGCCAATCGAAGAAGGAATTGAAGGAAAGGCTATGGTGAATTGAGCCTGAAATCATCCACACAGGTCGCATCGCGTAGCCTTGACGAAGTCGATTAGATCATTAGGGGCGATTTGGATCTGCAGACCGCGGACACCGGCGCTGATATATATCTGCTCGAAGTCGGTGGCGGAGGTGTGGATGAAGATCGGGAAGGGCTTTTTCAGACCAATTGGAGAGCAGCCGCCACGGATGTAACCCGTGGTGGGCAGGAGCTCCTTCATGGGGATCAAGTCGCACTTCTTGTTACCCGAATGGCGGGCGGCAGCCTTCAGATCGACCTCCCGATCGCCCGGGATGACACAGACGAAGTGGCCCGTGCGGTCGCCCTTCAACACCAAGGTCTTGAATACGCAGGCGATATCCTCGCCCAACTGCTCGGC
>CAJGDL010000098.1 GCA_904502075.1 uncultured Alistipes sp. | reverse complement strand
GCAGCTGGCGGCTTTCGCCCAGGGATTGGGGCATCAGCACAAAGGGGGTCTTGAACGAAGGAATGCTCCCCAGGATGGCCGGCATGGCCTGAATCGAGCGCAATCCGTTCGAGTACATCTGCTTGAAGCAGTAGCCTTCGCGCATGAGCGAGTCGAGGAAGGGGGTGAAGCCCTTGTAGTATTCGCTCTCGGCGTAGAGGTCGGGGCGCAGGTGGGCCGAGTGTTCGGCCGACATGCTCTCCAGGATAAAGATCACCACGTTGCGCCCTCGTAGCGGGGCCTCGGCCTCCGGGGTGGGGTAGTGGTAGGGCGAAAAGTGGTCGGCGAGGGCCTCGGGGGGGAAGAACTCCGGCACCTCGACCTTTGAACTGCTTCCCGCCGTGCGCAGGATGCAGAAGGGGTTGCTCAGAATGAGGTTCGCCTGGGCGCTTGTCGGGGCGTAGAGCGTGGCATTGGAGAGGGTGATCGGGCGTGTCATGCGGGTGAAGCCTCCGCGAATTCCTCCAATGGCAAGCCCCACCGTGAGGGCCAGCACCGCGAGCGATGCGGGGTAGTAGCTCCACCAACGGCGCAGGGGCGACCGGGGGCGGAGTTTGCGGCCACCACCCCACACCAAAAGGGCGGTCAGGGCGAGCCAGGCCACCACCAGGGGCCAATTCTCAGCCATGAATTTCCCCATCAACTGGAGCGAGTTGCCGTTGTCGGCAAAGAAGATCTCGTCGGCTGTGAATCGCTTCTGCGTGTAGCGGAAGTAGACGGCATCCGAGAGGTTGAGGGCGATGATCAGCGAACCTACCGTTGTGTAGAGCCCAAAAAGAAAGCCTTGCCACAGGCGACTCTCGCGCAGGGCCAAGGGCAGGGGAAGCAGGGCCAACACAAGCCAAAGTCCCTCGGCATAGAGGATTGAAACGGTGTCGAATTGCAACGCACCCTTTACCAACGGCCACCAAGTCTCGATTGGGCCGATCAATTCGCGGTTGTGCAGCCAAAAGAGAAGACGACACAATGCCAATACGGCGTATAGCAATGCTACACGCCGTAGGGTGATTGCCGTATGGCTCATGCTCCCAAAGTTTTTGGATTGCTTCATCCTTAGCAGGCTTTGAGCGACATGTCGAGCGAACGGATCTGGTGGGTCAGGGCACCTACCGAGATGAAGTCTACGCCACAGGCGGCATACTCCTCCATGGTCTCGAGCGTGATGCCTCCGCTGGACTCCGTCTCGCAACGTCCGGCGACCTTCTCCACCGCCAAGCGGGTCATCTCGGGGGTGAAGTTATCGAACATGATGCGATCAACCCCTCCTGCAGCAAAGACTTTGTCGATATCCTCCAACGAGCGCACCTCGCACTCGATGGGGATGTTTTTGTTCTTGGCCTTCAGGTAGGCCTTGGCTCCGAGCACGGCCTTCTCAACCCCACCGGCAAAGTCGATGTGGTTGTCCTTCAGGAGGATCATGTCGAACAGACCGATGCGGTGGTTTTCGCCACCTCCGATCTTCACGGCCATCTTATCCAAAACGCGCATACCCGGGGTGGTTTTGCGTGTGTCGAGCACCTTGGTCTTGTAGCCCTTCAAACGATCGGCATAGACTGCCGTTTGGGTGGCCACACCACTCATGCGCTGCATGATGTTGAGCAGGATGCGCTCGGCCTGCAGAAGCGATTGCAGACGACCCTCCACATAGAAGGCTACATCGCCGGGCTTCACACGGGTACCATCCGCAAGCAAGGGCTCAAACTTCATCGTGGAGTCCAGGCGGCGCAAGACCAACTCGGCCACCTCCACACCGGCCAGGATACCCTCCTGCTTGCAGAGCAGGCGCATACGACCTTGCTCCTGGGCGGGGATACAGCAGAGCGAGGTGTGGTCGCCGTCGCCAATGTCCTCTTTGATAGCGAGTTCGATCAACTCATCCACATAGGGCTTATATTCGGGTTTCATAAGGCTTGTTTCTCTTTTTTTTTGGTTTTGTGGCAGGGGGTTAGTTCTGGGGAATGCTGGCAGCCTTGACCTCGAAGAAGTTGTTCGAGCCGCTTTCCAACAGACGATACTCACCCTTGTTGCTCCATCCTGCGGGGCGGTCCTTGATCTTCATGTCCTCGCCCGTGTCGTTCGATACATAGTCGCCGATCATGGCGTGCCAACCCTTGATGCGGGCCATGGCGGCCGCGGGCTTCATCAGGTTGTCGTTCGAGCAGATCTCCTTCAAGGCATCGAGGTAGATCTTCTTGTAGTCGCTGAACTGCAACAACTTCTCGATAAGCTGGCGACCCGAATCACTGTTGTCCCAGTTCAGGGGGTTCTGGCGACCGGCATCAATCATCGACGAGGTGCCCAACGTGTTGTCGTAGTCGTAGGGGATGAAGAAGAATTTGTAATTCTCCTTGTCCATCGAGTTGAAGTAGATGTAGTAGTTGTTCTGGTTGCACCAGTAGTCGTCCCACATACCCACGGCCACATTCACGGCGTAGGTCTTCAGCAGCAACTCCACATCGGTCACCGACGAGATCCAGCTCTTGAAGCTGTCGCCCGACTTGCCGTTGAGCTTCTGAATGAAATCCTTGATCTGGGCCTTGGCCGCATCGAAACTCTCGATCTCGGTCTTCAAGCAGTAGGCGCGGTTCTCCGTACCGGCGTTGTCATCGTGCCAGAAGCGGTCGTCGTTCGTGCTGTCCAAACCGGCACCGAAACCACTGTTCGACCAGCCGCACTTCCACAAGAAGCCCTTGTCGTCCTCAAAGCCGTCGATACGCTTCTTCAAATAACGCTCATCGGGGGCCTCCAGCATGATGTAGACACCGTAGTAGGCCTCCTTCGAGTCGCCCACCTTGAGCCACAGACGGCAGTAGGAGGTGTTCATGGCGGTCCAAATGCCGTAACGGCGGAAGAGGTCGTAGCAGAAGATCTCGCGGGCGTAGCAAGGGTCGTCCTTGTGCCACTTGAGGTGGATCTTTCGCACGCCGCCCAACTCATGCTCGTCGTCCTTCTGGAACTTGCGCAGGTTGAGCATGAAGTGAACATGGTGGTAGTCGGGATTCTCGGTGTTGTGCATCTCGCCACCGTTGCCCTCGGGGCGACGACGCGAGGTGTTGCCGCGCAGACGAAGACCCGTATCGGTAAAGCTGTGGATTTTGCCCTCCTTGATGAACGAGGCGTCGCAGTGGATGTACTCGTCCGTATTGGAGTTTTGGTCGTAGAGCTTCAGCAGATCGTTCCACTCCTTCTCCGAGATGTTGAGGTGAATTTCGGGCAGCGCCTCCATGTCGAAGATATAGCTGTAACCATCGGCCACATCCTCTCCGGGGGTGGGGGTGGGCTCCTCGCTCGGATCTTCGTCCACCACAAAGTCAATGTTTTCACCCTCTTCCCAATCCTCGATCGAGTAGGAGAGTGTCAATTTGAGCCCCTCCTTCGCCGTCAGGGTGGCATGGGCCGTGTGCTGCTTGCCGGCGGCCAGGTCGGTGCGCTCCTCCAGACGGCAGGAGTACTGCTTGCCCGAAGCGGTGGTTACCGTAAGCATGGGATCGGCCCCCTGCTGGGGAGCCACGATCAGCTGCCAACCCTCGGCATCGTCAATCGTTACGGGGGCCGCCTTGATGGCCATCATGTTGCCCGTAGCGGCGACCGAAAGGTTTTTCTGATCCACCTTCACGCTACCCAACACATTCGAGATCGAGACCTCGCGGATCGCCTCGCCGAGCTGGTTGTTGATCTTGAGGATCACCTTCGAGAGGGCGTGACGGAAAGGAAGGGTTACCGCCTCCGAGGTGGGCTTCGCGGTGGTGGTAGCCACCATCAGATCCGAAGCGGAGTAGGCCTTGTGGCTCGTCTGATCCTCGCGAACCGAAAAAGTCACCCCCTCGGCGTTGTATTTCCAGGCCGAAGCGTAGGGATAGTAGGCTACAAGGGTCGACTCGATCGTCTTGTCCTCATACCAGTAGCGAGCACCGTTCGACTGCAGAGCCCCCTCCTTGATCGTGTAGAGGCCATTGTCGATGTAGGTCTCCGAGGTGAAGATGTACAAGCCGATTTGGTCGCCCTCTTCAAAGAGGGTGTCGGTGGCACGCCCATAGTCGGCCAGGGTAGCCTGGAGGGCAATGGGGGTCTTTCCCGTTGGGGCCGGTTGGAACTCCTCGGGATCGCTTCCACAAGCAATTGTCAGACTAAAAAGAGCCGCATAAAGGGCTAAACTCAGAAGTTTTTTCATCACTAACCTTGTTTTATCTGTTTGTAATTATTTGCTTTGTCGGCAAAGGTACAAAATAATTAGGAATTAGGAGTGAGGAATGAGGAATAATTTCGATTCACAATGCACAATTCACGATGCACAATTAGAATTCAGAATTTTTAATTCTTAAAACCTTATTCCCTCAAGTCGCTCCTCGCAATGACTGCGAAAGGGGAAAAATTGAATTACTGCTGATGTGATAAATTTAGCAAGAATACACTAAATAATTATAAAACAAATCTTTGCTTTACGATTTGCATTTTTTATTTGACAATTATTTTGCTTCACCCTTCCGAGTTGTAATTAGGAGCGGCAGCCTTGCTGGCGCGACAAGTCCCCCTTTTCTAAAGGGGGATTTAGGGGGAATGTCAATAATTTCAAATTCTCAATCAGAAAACGGGCCAATACATTCGCTTTCTCCTACAAAAACGGCCGAGCGGAGTGCTCGGCCGATGGGTTGCAGGGTGAATTTTCTATTTGGTTCCCGCGAAATGCACCTGCATGGTGTTGCAGTCGAAATCGACCACCAGGCTTTGGGTTGAGGGGTTGTACTCGCCTCGAAGATTCGAGATCGGGAAGGAGTCGTAGGGGGCCCCCATGAAGTAGGGGATGGTCTCGGCCACCTCGAAACGGATTGCCTCTCCCTGGGCCGTATCCTCCAGGCCGCGCACCTCGATCGAGAGCCAGGGCATCTGGGGAACAAATTTGATCTCGGGCATCAGCAGATTGTAGAGGCCCTCGCCTGCCTCCTGGAGCTCCATGTCGATTCCCTCCTCGGCAAAGGCTTCGAAACGGCTTCCCTCGTCGGGGGTTGCCTCAACTCGGCCCGTAAAGAGCAACTTATCGGCGGGTGCCGGAGCGGGAGTTTCGTTCTTCTCGCTATCGCTGCAGGCGGCGAAGCCTCCGAGCAGCGCAATAAGCATCAAAATTTTTTTCATAAATTAAAGAGATAAGGAGTTTTTGGTTTTGTGATATCGAAAAATCTAAAAATTGGCCGTGACGGTAAATCCAAAGGTGCGGGGACGGCCTTGTTGCATGAACTCGCGCCCCACGGACTTGAAGTAGAAGAGGTCGTAGCGGGTGTCGGTCAGGTTGCGACACCAGAGGTCGAGGCTGTAGTTGCGGTGCTCGAAGCGCAACGAGAGGTTGGGCACCAGGTAGAAGGGCTGCCAAAGGGTGTTCTCCTCGTTCCAGGCAATGCGCCCCGCGCCGCGCACATCAATCGAGGGGATGATTCGCTCAAGCCACGAGCATCCCACCTCGATGTGGTAGCCCACACGCGCCGAGAGGGTGTGTTCGGGGGCGTAGGGTACGCGGTGGCCGGCGTAGTTTTGGTCGCCGTTCAGGTAGTCGCGGAAGGTGGCGTGGGTGTAGCCGTAGGAGGCGGCGAGGTGGAGGTGGCGGGTGGGGCGTGCCGCGAGCGAGAGTTCGCCACCCAGGCTGTGGGTGCGACCGGCGTTGGTCATCATGCGGCCGGTGGTCTGCCCCGGGGGGAAGACGGTGAGCTGCTGGTCGTGGCAGTCGATGAAGAAGAGGGCCCAGTCGAGTTGCAGATCTCCCTTGGCCAGGTGGAGGTGGCCACCTACCTCATAGTTCCAACTCCACTCGGGGTCGTAACTCACCACCTCCGAGGGGTCGAATTGGCGGTTGAAGGAGATACCCATCCTCTTCATCAGGGCATTTTGGAGCACTTCGCTGAACATCTGGGTGTTGAATCCTCCCGCCTTGTAACCTTTTGAGGCTGAGAGATAGAGGTTCGAGAGGCGGTGGCTACCAAAACGATAGAGAGCCGAGAATTTGGGCAGCAGTTCGGTAAAATCGTTTTGAAGGGCTCCGCTCAGGGCAAATGGGGCGATGGTCGTCGTGTTGACGCGACAGGGGTCGTGGGTGGCGCTGTGGTAGTCGAGCGAGGCCCACTCCATGTCGAGGCGCAGG
>CAJGDL010000097.1 GCA_904502075.1 uncultured Alistipes sp. | reverse complement strand
TGCCGAGGGCAATATCACCGAGCTGCGTTGCACCTACGACCCGATGTCGGGCGAGGGTTCGTCGAGCGACGGTCGCCGCGTGAAGGGTGTAATCCACTGGGTATCGGCCGCCCACGCCGCCGAGGCCGAGGTACGCCTCTTCAACCCCCTCTTCGTGACCGAGGATCCGTTCGATACGACCAACGGCCAAACCTCGTGGGAGGAGAACCTCAATCCCGAGTCGATGGTCAAGGTAAAGGCTTTCATCGAGCCTTCGCTGAAGGAGGCCCCCGTGGGTAAGGCCTATCAGTTCGAGCGCGTGGGCTACTTCTGCCCCGACACCGACTCGACCCCCGACCACCTGGTCTTCAACCGCACGGTGACCTTGAAGGATTCGTGGGCCAAGATCAATAAGTAACGCACTGAAAGCGACCATAGGTCGCTACATCAAGGGGCTGTCCAACCGTCGCGTTGAGACAGCCCCTCCTTTTTTCCACTCCTCTGGGCAGGGAGGTAAAAAAGCGTTGCGGAGTGAGAAGTTTAGACCTTCTCACTCCGCAACTCATGGGCTGGAGGCAGCAGACCCCCGCCCCGTATCACAATCCGACTACTCCCACTCGATCGTGGCCGAAGGCTTCGGCGACATATCGTAGCAGACACGATTCACGCCCTTCACCTCCTTGAGGATGCGGTCGGTGATCTTCTGCAGGATAGGCCAGTCGATGGTCTCAATCGTTGCGGTCATGGCATCCACCGTATTGACGGCACGGATGATCACCGGCCAGTCGTAGGAGCGGGCATTGTCGCGCACGCCCACCGACTTGAAGTCGGGAACCACGGTGAAGTACTGCCAAACTGTCTTGTCGAGGCCGGCGAGTTTGAACTCCTCGCGCAGGATAGCATCCGACTCACGCACAGCCTCCAGGCGGTCGCGCGTGATGGCACCCAGGCAACGCACACCCAGACCGGGGCCCGGGAAGGGCTGACGATAGACCATGTCGTAGGGCAAACCGAGCTCCAAGCCGCAGGCACGCACCTCGTCCTTGAAGAGCTGGCGCAGAGGCTCCACAAGCTCAAACTGCAGATCCTCGGGCAGACCACCCACGTTGTGGTGCGACTTCACCATCTTGGCGGTCTTGGTACCACTCTCCACGATATCGGGATAGATCGTACCCTGACCCAGGAAGTCGATGCCGTCCAATTTGCGGGCCTCCTCCTCGAAGACACGGATGAACTCACCACCGATGATCTTGCGCTTCTGCTCGGGCTCCTCTACACCCTCGAGCTTACCCAAGAAGCGATCCGTAGCATCGACATAGACCAGGTTGGCATTGAGTTGGTTGCGGAATACCTCAACCACATCCTCCGACTCACCCTTGCGCATTAGGCCGTGGTTCACATGGACACAAACCAACTTATCGCCAATGGCCTTCAGCAACAGCGCGGCCACCACCGACGAATCGACACCACCCGAGAGGGCCAGCAGCACCTTGCGGTCGCCTACCTGACGGCGCACCAACTCGATCTGATCGGCCACAAAGTTCTTCATGTTCCAGTTGGCCTCGGCTTGGCAAGTCTCGAAGACGAACGACTTGACAGCGGCCTTGATGGCCTCCATGTCGTCGGTAAACTGCGGCAACTTCACCTCGCAGAGGGCCTTGTCGTGGCCGGCAGCCATCACGGGATAGCCTGCCTCGTAGATCTCGGGCAGCACGTCGATGGCTACGCCGTCGATCACATTATTGGGGCCGCCGTTGATAATCACGCCCTTTACATTGGGAAGGGCCTTGAGCTCCTCGGCCGTGATGTCGTGGGGATAGATCTCGCTGTAGACACCCAGATCACGGATAGCACGGGCCAACACCGTATTTTCGTGGCTGCCCAAGTCGAGGATTACAATCATGTCCTGTTTCATATTTCTCGTTTTTTAGATTTTTAGACGCTTGGTTTTGGAAATTATCGAATCCTATTCACCCTCTCCCCCTTCGGGGCGGAGGGATTAAAAAACCGCACTCAACCCACGGCATGCCACAAGCGAGGGCCAGACCGAGGTGTTGAGTGCAGATTCCATAGATCGTTATCGTTTTTTATCGTTCGCTCGAATAGTTGGGAGCCTCACGCGTGATGGCCACATCGTGCGGGTGGCTCTCGTTCATACCCGAAGCCGTGATGCGGGTAAACTTGGCCTGCTGCAGGGTGGGAATATCCTTGGCACCGCAGTAGCCCATACCCGAGCGAATACCTCCCACGAGTTGGAATACCGTCTCGCTGAGCGCACCCTTGAAGGGGACACGCGCCACGATACCCTCGGGAACGAGTTTGTTGATATTGCCCTCGCAGCCCTTCTGGAAGTAGCGGTCGGCCGAACCGGCCTTCATGGCGTCAATCGAACCCATGCCGCGATAGCTCTTGAACTTACGGCCGTTGTAGATGATGGTCTCGCCCGGAGCCTCCTCCGTACCGGCAAACATCGAACCGATCATCACGCAGTCGCCACCGGCAGCCAGGGCCTTCACCAGGTCGCCCGAGTAGCGCAGACCACCGTCGGCAATCACGGGAACCCCCGAGCCCTTGATGGCGTTGGCCGCATCGTAGATAGCCGTCAGCTGGGGCACACCCACACCGGCGATGATACGCGTGGTGCAGATCGAACCGGGGCCGATACCCACCTTCACACCGTCGGCACCATTCTCCACCAGATACTTGGCGGCCTCGGCCGTGGCGATATTACCAACCACCACATCCAGCGAGGGATAGGTGGCCTTGATCTTCTTCAAGAGCTCGACGATGTTGCGCGAGTGGCCGTGGGCCGAGTCCAAGACTACGGCATCGACATCCTCGTCGACGAGGGCCTTCACGCGCTCCATGGCATCGGGCGTTACACCCACACCGGCCGCTACGCGCAGACGACCCTTCTCGTCCTTGCAGGCATTGGGGTGATCCTGCACCTTGGTGATATCCTTGTAGGTGATCAGACCCAGCAGGTGGTTCTCCTCATCCACCACGGGCAGCTTCTCGATCTTGTTGTTCAAGAGCACCTCAGCGGCGTAGGCCAACTCGGGGTTGTGGGTCGTGATGAGACGGTCGCCCGGAGTCATCACCTCCTCGATCTTGCGATCCATGTCGCGCTGGAAGCGCAGGTCACGGTTCGTAACGATACCGATCAGGTGCTTCTCGCCATCCACCACCGGAATACCGCCGATCTTGTTCTCGCGCATCAGGTCGAGGGCATCGGCTACGGTGTTGAGCTTCGAGATGGTAACCGGATCGTAGATCATGCCGTTCTCGGCACGCTTCACCTTGCGGACATGGGCTGCCTGCTCGGCAATGGTCATATTCTTGTGAATCACGCCGATACCTCCCTCACGGGCAAGGGCGATGGCCAAAGGAGCCTCGGTCACCGTATCCATGGCGGCGGACACAATGGGCACATTGAGATAGATGTTTCTGGAGAAACGCGAACGCAGAGAAACCTCACGCGGCAACACTTCCGAATAGGCGGGTACGAGCAGGACATCGTCAAAAGTCAGTCCTTCGGTCTGCACCCTTTCATTGATAAACGACATAGATCTAAAGGGTTTTTGTTGCCCGCAAAAGTAGTGAAAATTTTCGACATTTCCGCCATTTTGGCGGGGAAAGTCGCGATTTTTTTTACACGCTGCGGTTTTCGCCCAATGCAACGGGGAATTCAAAATTAGGAAAAGGGGCAATAGGGGCATTAGCGGTGATGGTGGTTATGTTCGATGGGTAAATTCTTCGGTATTATTCTTCAGTAATCCTCTCCCCTATTGCCCCTATTACCCTTAATGCCCCTAACGCTTGCATTTTGTTATGGGAGGTGTAGGAGGTATAGGAATTTTAGTGTATATCTCCCATAATTCCCACAATTCCCACAATTCCCACAATTCCCACAACTCCCACAACTCCCACAATTCCCATAACTCCCTCCTCCCTAACCTCCCACCCCTCTAAAAAAACCACGCCCTGCCTCCCGGCAGGGCATGAAAGAAAAAAGGTTCGGGCGACACCCGAACCCAAAGCCAAAAGCCTAAATATTAAAAAGCGGAGACAGCACGCACATAGCCGTTGACGTGCTTATTGCCATTGCGGGTGTCGCCATTGCTCATATTGACAAGCCACGCACAAACATATCCTCCATATTCATAGGGAGATTCCGTCGAAGACCAATAATACCAATAAACACCCCTCATCTTTGCCAAAGGCTTTCCGCCGTGCTGCGATAAGGTGCGATTCACCTTATTGTGCACCGCATCATCCAAGGTAAAAATTTTCAACTCCTCAATGGCCGGCAGGTACCACCCCTCGCCCAAATCGGCACACCACCTGAAGGCGGGGTACTTGGATTGCCAACCGTATATTTTTCTTACTACGGCCATATTCTTTGCCCCATCCGTTTTGTTATCGGCACCGATCAGTCGCCTCTGCTCCTTCTTATCCGAGGACCACTGGAATCTCGAACTCGACTCCGTCATGCTGACGATTTTGCCGTGCCGGCCGCTCTCATCCACCCAAAAGACGACCCCCTCTTTGCCGTTCTCGTTGTAGTAATCGCCCACCTGCCACACCTTGGCTTGCGAGACCGTTTTGGCGGGTAGGGTTTGTGTCGTCGAGGGCTTCGCCCGTTGGCTCTGCTGCTCCACAATCTCGGCATAGTGGGTATAGACGGGCACCTCCAGGATCAGGGCGTAGGTGAGGTTGCCCTCCAGGGGCTCGGGAAAGGTAAAATCGAGGGGTGTAAACAAAAAGTCGGGGTGGGCAATACGCAGATTACGCGCCCCCTTGGCCATGTAGACCAGGTATTCACCAAAGCCCTGCTCCACCTCGCCCACAATGTAACTTCCCTCGAAGACACAATTGGGAGCAGCCACCTGCACACGCACCAAGGCGCAGGGGTCGCCATTGACCGGTGCGGTACGCGGCTTTACCTTGGCCGTGAGATCCCTCGTGCGCTGTTCGAAGGTCTTGACCGTCAGTTCTTGGGCCAAGAGCGTGGCTCCTCCGAAGAGGAGCAACGAGAGGAGAAGGAGTATTCTTCGCATAAGGCAGGGTTCGTCAGTTTTCCGGCACCTATTTATATATAGGAGGTGCCGGTTGGGTTATTTCTCTTCGATATAGAGTTGGAACAGGAGCGGCGTATAGGACTGGATCTCCGTGGAGATGGTCGTCGTGGTCGTCGTCGTGATGTTCGAGTTATCGTAGTAGTAGTTGTTGTAGTAGCCGTAGTTGTAGTAGTCGTAGTAGTTGCCATAATAACCACCATAATAGGAGTTCCCGTAGTAGGAGTTCATGTAATTATAGTAGTTGATCATGTCGTAGTAGCTCTGGTCGTAGCCCGTCGTGGTGGTGTTGGTCGTGGTGGCACCCTCCTGGCCCAAGGCCCCGTAGTTGTAGGTCGAGGTGCCGATCACGGCGGCCCACTGGCCGTAGCGCAACTGCGGGATCGAGTAGTACCACGAATCGACATAGCTCTTCTTGTCGGTCTGCGGGGTGATCGAAATGGCCTGACCCTCCTTCTCCACCTTGCCGTAGATAAGTTTTTTCACCTCGTCGATGTTCGTATCGAAGATAAAGCCGTCGAGGAAGCGACCGATATACCACACCTTGGCCGTACCCGAGATCTTCACCGAGTCGCCCTCGAGGGTTCCCTCGCCGAAACGCTTCAAGAGCGCCTCGTTGATCTGTTGATCGAGGTGAGCCATGTCGCTGTAGGGGGCCACCGACGAACGGTAGGTGTTGCGGTAGTTGAGCAACTTCGACGGATCGGTCGTCGGTTTCCAAGTGTGGTGGATATAGAGTTGCGGAATCGTGTCGTTGGCCGTGCGCCAGGCGTAGCCGTCGTTATACTGCGGCTCCTCGGCCCCGCGCATCGCAGAGGTCTCGGGCTCGCTCTTCTCCACAGGCTTCAGCGTACCGTTCTGCTCGGCAAAGGCATCGACCTCGTCACCCTCGGCCTGCAAGGGGTTTTTCACCAGATCGACCACCTTCATGCGTACCACCAGCGGGCGCGACTCGCTCAGCGTGTAGGTATCCTGACCCTCGTAACCGCCGCTTCCCGAGAGGCCGCCCCCGACAATCGTGGAGGGCATGTAGAGGATCACCTCGGCACCCAGGCCCAGGGTAATCTCCGTTTCGAGCCCGCGGTCGGCCGCATAGTCGGCATCGAGCGTGAGCGTGTTGCGCAGGGCACGGTGCATACCATCGAGCAGGTTGGCCGACTCATCGCCGCAATAGCGGTAGAAGGGGACATAGTGGGTGTACTTCGTGAAGCTACCGATCTGGCGTG
>CAJGDL010000096.1 GCA_904502075.1 uncultured Alistipes sp. | reverse complement strand
GGTACTTTCAACCTTGATGGTGCGACTTACACCGAGGAGGATGTAGCTTGGTAACAGTTTGTAGAAAAGAGAAAAATTTGAAGAAATCATGAAAAAGTTTTATTCGTTTTTGTTTGCAGCTGTTGCCCTGGTAGGCTTCGCTGCATGTAACTCGGATTCGACCGAGGATCAGCCCACCCCCGCTGGTGTTGAGAAGGTATCGTTCAAGGCCAATATCGACACCACGAAGACCGATTTGGAGGGTAACAAGACCATTTGGGAGAATGATGATGTAATTATGATCGAGGGCTTTACCTTTAAGACCACCGATGGCAAAGAGTTCACCTGCACCCAGACCGGTTGCTCGGCTCTGCTGAAGAAGGAGTCGGTAACGGCTTTTTACTCGCACAATAACGATGGTAATGTTGATTCGACCGCAGGTACCGCAGGTGCTGTCCTGAAGGCTACGGGTAACCTGAACGAGGGTAACCTTTCGTTCCAGATCATGAGCGCCTTCCTGAAGTTCACGACCGCTGTTGATGTTACGCTTGAGGGTACGAATAGCCTTTTCTCGGCTGCGACGGTTGCGATCGCTAAGGCCGGTGAGCACTATGTGGCTATCAACCCCGTAGAGGCAACCTTGAGCTACTCGAATGGTGGTGAGAAGATTAAGGAGGTAACCAAGGCTTTCGAAGCCGGCAAGATCTATAACCTCGGTTTTCTCGCAACGAAATCGGGATGGGAGATTAGCGATGGTACTCCCTTCTTGACCACCGAGACCGCGGATTTGTTTGTCGCTAAGAATGTTAAATTGGCTGCAACCAATTTCTGCTTGCACAAAGTTGGTGATACCACTTGGGGTGCAGGTGCCAAGTATGGCCTTGTAAATGGTGGCACGAAGAATGAAAATACCGCTATCGGTCTGTATTCTGCAAACTGGAGCAATGATATCACCATTAGCAATGCTAACACTACGGCTCACGATATCTATTTCGACAAGGCCAATAGCCGTTTGTATGTCTTGACCGTTGGCAAGACTCCTGCTGAGATTACGGCTCCTACCCATGGTAATTATTACAATGTTGCTGGCACGATGAATAATTGGGGAAGCAATATTGATGGTTATAAGTTTACCTACTGCGGTGATAATGTATGGCATTTGGTTGTTGATTTTGCTGCAAATGCTGAATTCAAAGTACAGTTGAACAACGGATGGGGTACATGCTATGGTCATAATCAGATTCAATCAGGAGTAGGAAGAGACTTGTCTAATGGTTCGGATAATGCAAAAGTAAAAACCGCCGGCACCTACGAGATTTGGGTTGTTCCCGATCACGGTAGTGAACCGCTGTATATTCTGAAAAAGTAATCTGCTTTTTAAGGAGATTTAGCAAGAAAAGGCTCGGATAATCCGAGCCTTTTTTGTGGTGAGAGGTGTGGGAGGTATGGGAGTTGTAGGAGGAATGGGAGATATGGGAGATATGGGATTTTGTTAATTCCCACAAATCCTATATCTCTCAAAATTCCTACAACTCCTACAGCAACAAAAAATGCGACCATCGGGTCGCATTTTTTTATTCCTATTTCCGTCATTGCGAGCATCTTTAGATGCGTGGCAATCTTTTTATCGGAGAATCATTCTCGCGATCGGTCGCCGATGAAAAGATCCCCACGTCGGGCTTTCTGCCCTCCTCGGGATGACGCGGTGTGGACTTGGACTGCCGTGCATCCCATAGGAGATTGCCACGTCGCTCACGCTCCTCGCAATGACTGACGGTGTCCTCCTCGGAATGACGCGGTGCGGACTTGGACTGCCGTGCATCCCATAGGAGATTGCCACGTTGCTCGCGCTCCTCGCAATGACTGACGGTGTCCTCCTCGGGATGACGCGGTGCGGACTTGGACTGTCGTGCATCCCATAGGAGATTGCCACGTCGCTCGCGCTCCTTGCAATGACTGACGGGGCCCTCCTCGGGATGACGCGGTGTGGAGTGGCACCGTTTGTCCGCTGCTCGGGAGATTGCCACGTCGCTCACGCTCCTCGCAATGACTGGCGGGACCCTCCTCCAAGGTAGAGGGGGAGTATTCGGGGGATTCGCGCCGATATAAAGAATCCCGGGCCGTACTTGGTAGTAGGGCCCGGGATGGGTTTTCGATTGTGGCTACGGGGCCACTATGCGTTGGAAGGGACTATTTCACCTCCCAGGTCTCGCCCGAGTGGAGCAGATCCTCCATGCAGTGGATCTTGCTCTTGGCCTTGACCTCCTCGACCTGGCGTGCCACCTCCTCGTCGTAGCTGGGCTGGCCCTCTACGCAGCGGATCACGCCCACGGCCACGGGATAGTCGGGGTACTTCATGGCAGCGAGCTGCACATGCATCGTGGTATCTTCGGTATGCGCATCGTGTACGAGGATATCGTCCAGCGTATAGCCGTCCTCACCCACGGTAACCACCTTGAGCTTCATGTTCTCGAAGACAAGGCCCTTCTCGTTGTTCTCGCCGAAGAGCATCTTCTCGCCATGGCGCAGGGTGATGGTGTTCTTCTGACGCGTAGCCTTATCACCGGCAAAAGCGGCATGGGTCTTATCGTTGAAGATCACGCAGTTTTGCAGCACCTCGACCACCGACATACCCTTGTGCTGGGCGGCGGCGATCAGGCAGTCCTGGGTGGTTTGGAGCTCCATGTCGATCGAGCGGGCAAAGAAGGTACCCTTGGCACCAATCACCAACTCACCCGGCGTGAAGGGCTTCTCCACCGTACCATAGGGCGAGGTCTTGGTCACCTTGCCGAGCTTCGTGGTGGGCGAATACTGACCCTTCGTCAGGCCGTAGATCTCGTTGTTGAAGAGGATCATGTTGAGATTTACGTTACGACGGATGGCGTGGATGAAGTGGTTACCACCGATAGCGAGCGAGTCGCCATCACCCGAAGCCACCCAAACGCTGAGGTTGGGGTTGGCGGTCTTCACACCCGTAGCCACGGCGTTGGCACGTCCGTGTACCGAGTGGAAGCCGAAAGTCTTCATGTAGTAGATAAAGCGCGACGAGCATCCGATACCCGATACGAAGGTAAAGAGATGGTGGGGCGTGTCGGTCACGTCAGCCACCTTGGGCAGCGCGCGCTGTACGGCGTTCAAAATGGCGTGGTCTCCACAACCCGGGCACCAACGTACCTCCTGATCGCTCTTAAAATCAGCCTGTGTATAATTAAACTGTGCCATAATCTTTCTTTACTTCAATAAGGTTTCAAACTTCTCTACGAGCTCAACCACCGTGAAGGGCTGACCCTCGCATTTGTTATACTGCTCGTAGTGGAACTGCTGCTTCTGACCGCGCAGGTAGTTGGCAAACTGACCCTCGTTCAACTCGCAAACCACGATCTTCTTGAACTTCGAGAAGATCTCGTCCACACCCTTCGGCAGCGGGTTGATGTAGTTGAAGTGGCAGAGCGAAACACGCTTACCCTCGGCCTGCAACTGCTCAACGGCAGCCTGCAAGTGACCACGGGTACCACCCCATCCTACAACCAGCAGATCGCCCTCCTCGGCGCCGAATACCGTCTGTGCGGGGATGTCGTCTACCACCTTGGCCACCTTGGCAGCACGGTTCTTCACCATCAACTGGTGGTTGGCGGGATCGTGAGAGATGGTACCCTTCAGGGCATCCTTCTCCAGACCGCCCACGCGGTGCTGCAAACCGGGCTTACCGGGGAAGGCCCAACCGCGAGCGTAGTTCTCGTTGCGGGCATAGGGCATAAAGCCACCCTCGGGAGCCTCGTCTACGATCGGGGGATTGATCGCCGGATAATCGGCCATCGAGGGGATGCGCCAAGGCTCCGAACCGTTGGCGATGAAGCCGTCCGAGAGGAGGATGACGGGGGTCATGTGCTCCAAGGCGATGCGGCTGGCCTCGAAAGCGTAGTGGAAGCAGTCGCTGGGCGACGAAGCGGCCACCACAACCACAGGGCACTCACCGTTGCGGCCATAGAGAGCCTGTACCAGGTCGCTCTGCTCGGTCTTCGTGGGCAGACCCGTCGAGGGGCCACCACGCTGCACGTCAACGACAACGAGCGGAAGCTCGATCATCACGGCCAAACCCAAGGCCTCGCTCTTGAGCGAAAGACCGGGGCCCGACGTGGTCGTCACGGCAAAGTTACCGGCATAAGCAGCACCAATGGCGGTGCAGATACCTGCGATCTCATCCTCGGCCTGCACGGTCTTTACTCCCAGGTCGCGACGCTTGGCCAGCTCCTCGAGGATTACCGTGGCAGGGGTGATGGGGTACGAACCGCAGAACAGAGGCAGGTTGGCCTTCTCGGCAGCTGCCATCAGACCCCAAGCCGTGGCTACGTTACCGCTGATCGAGCGATAGGTACCCTTCTCCAACTTGGCGGGAGCGATCGTGTAGGTATTGGCAAACTGGTGGGTATTGGCGGCGTAGTTATAGCCGGCATCAATGGCCTTGATATTGGCCTCGGCCACCAGCGGATTCTTCTTGGCAAACTTCGACTGGAGGTAGCTCTTGGCATAATCCTCCGGACGGTGGTAGATGAAGAAGCAGATACCGAGTGCGAACATATTCTTACACTTGACCACCGACTTCAAGTCCAAGCCAAGATCCGACAAGGCATCACGCGTCATCGACGTGATATTGGGAGTTACCACGTTATACCCCTCCAGGTTGAGCTCCGCAATGGGATCCAGGGTCTGGAAACCGGCCTTCTTGAGGTTCTCCTCCGTTACGGAGTCGCCGTCCAAAATTACCGTTGCCGAGGTCTTGAGCCACTTGCGGTTGGCCTTGAGGGCTGCGGGATTCATCGCCACCAACACATCACAGTAGTCGCCGGGGTTGAGTGCGCGATGGTCGCCGAAATGAACCTGGAAACCCGAAACACCGGCTACCGTACCCTGCGGGGCGCGAATTTCTGCCGGATAGTCGGGGAAGGTCGAGATGTCGTTTCCGAGCAACGCGGAGGTGTCGGAAAAGAGCGTACCCGTGAGCTGCATACCGTCGCCCGAGTCGCCCGAAAAGCGAATCACGACGTCATGTACCTCTTTTACAAAAGTATTATCCATGTCTTGTATGAATTAGGTTAGTTTTTGTCAAAATGCAATTAGCATTACAAATATAGAACTTTATTTCCGAAAAGAGGAATATTTCGAGAAAAACTTTTCGCTTTTGCACGCTTTTTCTCTCCGATAGCGACTTTTCACCCCCGAAAAGCCCACCCCAAAGGGGTATTTTCTCGCACCACCCCACAGCGACACGCCTCAGCTCTCCGGGGTACAAAAAAGCCGCCCGACGAATCGGACGGCTTG
The DNA here is from genome assembly GCA_904502075.1 of uncultured Alistipes sp. GTDB lineage: Bacteria > Bacteroidota > Bacteroidia > Bacteroidales > Rikenellaceae > Alistipes. The sequence goes on along the minus strand of CAJGDL010000096.1, from coordinate 1,054 downwards.
ACAACCTCAATTACAGGGGGGGCTATTTCTGTTCGGCAACCACTTGCGTACCCTTGCCCTGCTTCGTATAGAGGAAGCGACGAATCTTCTTGGTCGGGGTGCGCACGAAGTCCTCCTTCTCCTCGATCACCTCCGAGATGCGCGAGAAGCGGTTCACCTTCGAGTTCACATACTCCATGATCTCCTTCATGAGCTCCTCCTTCTTCTCATCGAAGGCCTTGCACTTGATATCCCACTCGGCCTTCCATTCGCCCTTCTTCGAGTCCCACTCGGCCTTCCACTCCTCAAACTTGGCCTCCAAGGCCTCCGTATTGAAGTGAACCAATGCCACCAGGTGACCCTCCTTCTCGGTAACCACCGAGTCGGCCACGAACACATGCGAATTCAAAACATTCTCGATATCCTCGGGATAGATGTTCTCTCCGCTGGGGCCTACGATCATATTCTTCAGACGGCCGCGAATATAGACAAAGTTGTCCTGGTCGAACTCCGCGAGGTCGCCCGTGCGGAACCAGCCATCCTCGGTGAAGACCTCGGCCGTGGCCTCGGGATTCTTATAATAACCCATCATCACGCTCGGCGTCTTGGCCACCAATTCACCCAGGCCCGTGTGCGGATCCTTGTTGATGATCTTAAGCTCCACCTGGGGTGCAGCCGGACCCGTCGAACCAATACGCACCTTCGAGGGGATGGCACCCGCCAACAGCGGGGCGGTCTCCGTGAGGCCATAGCCAATGGCGTAGTTCACACGACCCTCCTTGAGGAAACGCTCGGTGGTGGCATCGAGTTTTGCACCACCAATTCCGAGGAAGCGAATGCGGTCGCCAAAGACCTTGTTGAGCTTCTTACCGGCAATGCGGTGGAGGTAGCGACGCACAATACCCACCTTATAGAGAGTGCGCAACAGGGGGTTGGCATTGAACTTCGCCTGCACCTGCGAGCGGTAGATCTTCTCGATCACCAGCGGCACGATCAGCAGCAACGTGGGACGCACCTTCTTCAGGGCGGGCATCAGCACGGCTGCCGTGGGCGGACGATCCAGGTAGACAACCTT
>CAJGDL010000095.1 GCA_904502075.1 uncultured Alistipes sp. | reverse complement strand
GTAAAAATGCCGCCTCCCCGAACAATTTCGGTCGCAATTTCAGCACCCCGAAACAAGTGGAAACTTTTTTCAACTATTTCACTGAACCTGTGAGTTTTACAACTCAGATTTTTACCCAATCTCTTTATAAGAGATCTCGCGGAATCTTTAACAATATGATTATCAGTGGATTATGACGGTAAAAAATCGCCAACTTGCGCCGAAAAAACAAAAAATTCTGCAAGCCTCATCCGCTTGCAGAATCACCTAAAAAAGAGAATACAATTTTTGCAATATGTTATTGTGTGTAAAAAAGACGAAAAAAATACCCCAAAAGTTGCACAAACTTTTGGGGTAATACTTTAAAAACGGTATGTACTACGCGCGCGTATAGATTAGTAACCGAGGATGCGCATCATGGAGCGGTAGGACTGCTCTTTAGCGAACAAGCGCGTGTAGTACTCGTTTTCCTTGTCGCGGTCGATGATGATGTGCTTGGGGGCGGGGATCAGGCAGTGCTGAATGCCGCCGAAACCTCCGAGCGACTCCTGGTAGGCACCGGTGTGGAAGAAACCGATGTACTGCGTGTTGCCCTTCTCGAGTTTGGGGAGGAAGATGGCGTTGGTGTGTACCTCGGCATTGTAGAAGTCTTCGCTGTCGCAGGTCAGACCTCCGAGGAATACGCGCTGATACTCCTTGTCCCAGTTGTTGATTGCGAGCATGATGTAGCGCTGGTTGATACCCCAGGTGTCGGGCAGGGTAGTGATAAACGACGAGTCGATCATGTACCAGTTCTCGCGGTCGTTCTGCTGCTTTTGGTTGACAATCGAGTAGAGCGATGCGCCACTTTCGCCCACGGTGAACGAGCCAAACTCGGTGAAGATATTGGGCTCATCGACGTCGTTGTGGTGGCAGATGTTCTTGATTTGCGAGACGATCTCCTCGGTCATGTACTCGTAGTCGTAGTCGAAGTTGAGCGAGGTCTTGATCGGGAAGCCGCCGCCAATATTGAGGCTGTCGAGTTCGGGGCAGATCTTCTTCAGTTCGCAATAGACATTCAAACACTTCGACAACTCGTTCCAATAGTAGGCCGTATCCTTGATGCCGGTGTTGATGAAGAAGTGGAGCATTTTGAGCTGGAACTTCTTGCTCTTTTGGATCTTGGTTTTGTAGAAGTCGATGATGTCGTTGTAGCGAATACCCAGGCGCGAGGTGTAGAAGTCGAACTTGGGCTCCTCCTCGCAGGCGATGCGGATGCCCACCTTGCACTTCTTGGTGATCACATCGTCGAAGAGGTCGATCTCCTCCTTATTATCAATTACGGGGATCGTATTCTCGAAGCCGTCGTTGAGCAGTTGGGCGATATTCTCGACATACTGCGGGCGTTTGAAGCCGTTGCAGATGATGAAGCGGTCCTTGTCGATGATGCCTCCGTCGTAGAGGGCGTTGATGATGTGGATGTCGTAAGCCGACGAGGTCTCGAGGTGGATGTCGTTTTTGAGAGCCTCCTCCAAGACAAACGAAAAGTGGTTGGACTTCGTGCAGTAACAATAGTTATAGGAACCCTTGTAGTCTACCTTGGCCATGGCGACGTTGAACATACGCTTGGCGCGGTTGATCTGCGAGGAGATCTTGGGCAGGTAGGTTACCTTCAGCGGCGTGCCGTACTGCTTGATGATCTCCATGAGCGGAATGTCGTAGAGGTTGAGTTCGTTGTCCGTAACGGAGAACTCGTCCTGCGGAAAATCGAAAGTCTGCTCGATGAGGTCGATGTACTTGTTTTTCATAACGCGGCTTTTTTCTGCAATTAAAGTTCGGGGTTTGTTCTGGGCATCGAATCCTTTTTGTGGTCGTTGTTTTTATCTGCGACAAGCAAATTCGAAGCCTGTTTTCAATCCATCTTCGCTACATTGGATTTTTTTTGACAAAGTAGCTCGGTCGGATTTTTTCGTTTTTCAAGATGCAAAGCAACTAAATATTTTTGAGAAACCCAAGGATTCGGGCCAATATTTCAAATATTCGGACACATTTTTCTTTTTCTGAAAGAAAAATCGTAATTTTGAGCCCAAATTTTACCCGTTTTTTGAACGAAGCAATGAATTTGATACCCATTATAACCGAGTACCTGCACTCTCATCGCCGTTTGGTGGTTCCCCAATTGGGGGCCTTCATTCGCAAAAACGAGGGGGACGAGGTGGTCTTCTCCGAGATGCTTAAGCGCGACGACGGTGTCTTGCGCTCGTTGCTTGTGGCCGAAGGGTTGGGCGAGATCGAGGCCTCGGGGCTGATCGATCGCTTTATCTTCGAATTGCGCCATACGATCTCCGATGGTTCGGTTTATCGAGCCGAGGGCTTGGGGCTCTTTGCCCAAGGGGAAAACGGAACGATTCGTTTCCGCTACCTGCCCGAAAAGCAGGAGGTGGTCTCGCCGGCCCCTGCCGTGGAGCCGATGCCGGTTTCGCCGCAGGAGCCCGTAGCGACGGTGGCGGAGCCCACTTTGCAGGAGATGCCGGTGGTGGAAGCCGCCCAATCTTCGGAGCGCAACGAAACCCTCAGCGAAGAGGAGTCGGCGGCTGTCGAAACCTCGGAGTTGAGCGAGTCGGCCGATGAAAAGCGCAACCGCATCAAGGGGTTGATGCGCTTTTCGGAGGAGCATCCGCGCGAGCACCGCAGTTCGTCGCAGCCACGTCGCCCTGATCCTTCGGTGCGTGGCCTGCGCTACGGCAAGCCGCAGAAGTCGACCGAGGCCTACACCTATGTGAATTCGGCCCCCTCGCGCCGCCCCGATACCTTTATTGTTTTGGCTGTCTTGGCCGTGGTCATCGCTCTGGGAGCCATTCTCTATGGCTATTGGAACGATCGTCGCAAGGAGCAGTTGACGGGGGAGTACCACGAGCAGCCTGTGCAGACGGATTACCCCTTCTCCGAGGCCGGCTCCGATATTTGATAAGAAGACCTCTAATCTGGATTTAGATATGAGCGACAACGAATTATTGGCCGTAAAACAACGCTTTGGCATCATCGGAAATTCCGAGCTCCTGAATCGGGCTTTGGAGGTGGCCGTGCGTGTGGCTCCCACCGACCTCTCGGTCTTGGTAACCGGAGAAAGCGGCGTGGGTAAGGAGTTTTTTCCGCAGGTGATCCACGCCTTTTGGGCCCGCAAACACAATAAATATATTGCGGTAAACTGTGGAGCCATCCCCGAGGGAACGATTGATTCGGAGCTCTTTGGCCATGAGAAGGGGGCCTTTACCGGAGCCGTCGAGGCGCGTAAGGGCTACTTCGAGGAGGCCGACGGAGGAACGATCTTTCTGGACGAGGTGGCCGAGTTGCCCCTCTCGACCCAGGTGCGCCTGCTGCGTGTGTTGCAGTCGGGCGAGTTTATCCGTGTCGGTTCGGCCAAGGTGCAGAAGACCAATGTGCGCGTGGTGGCGGCTACCAACATCAATATCCAGGAGGCGATCGCTTCGGGTCGCTTCCGCGAGGATCTTTATTATCGTCTCAATACGGTGCCCATTCCCGTACCGGCATTGCGCGAACGGCGCGAGGATATCTTCCTGCTGTTCCGTAAATTCGCCTCGGATGTGGCGGTGCAGTACCGTATGCCGGCCATTTCGCTCGATGCCCAGGCGCGCGCCCTCTTGGAGGGGTACCTTTGGCGCGGCAACATCCGCCAGTTGAAGAATGTGGCCGAGCAGATCTCGGCCATCGAGGAGGCTCGCCTGATTACGGCCGACATTCTGCGTCGCTACCTCCCTCTGCAGGAGGGTGGGGCTCCGATGCGTCCTTCCGAAGGACGTTCGCAGGCCGAGGAGGGTTATTCCACCGAGCGCGAGCTCCTCTACAAGATCCTCTTCGATATGCGGGCCGATATCAACGACCTGAAGCGGATGATGCAGGAGGCGATGCGTGGAGGATCGGCGACCCCTTCGCCTCGTCCTGCTACGCAAGAGCCGATGCGCCTCTTGCCGGCCTCTGCGACCACCCCCGAGGTGGCCGACTATGCCGAGAGTGAAGAGGTGGTGGAGGAGCCGTTGCGCACCCTGACAAAGGCCGATGTGCAACGCCGTCAGATCGAGGAGGCCCTGCGACGCAACAACGGACGGCGCAAGGAGACCGCTGCCGAACTCTTTATGTCGGAGCGTACGCTCTACCGTAAAATCAAGGAGCTGGGTATCGACGAGTTTTAATATGCTTCCCGATGGTGAGACCGAGCCTGGGATGAAAATTTAAACCAATAGAATGAAGATGAAATATACGAAATATCTGATTGCTTTGCTGGCCTTTGTTGGGCTGGCCGGCTGTGGCTACAAGGTGAACTATTCGCTCTCGGGAGCGTCGATTCCTCCCGAGGCGCAGACCTTCTCGGTGGCCTACTTCCCGAACAATGCGGCCATGGTGTCGCCTATCTTGAGCTCCACGCTCACGGATGCGTTGGTCGATAAATTCTCGCGCCAGACCCGTCTGCAACAGGTGCCCGAGGGGGGAGATTTCGCCTTCGAGGGGGAGATTACCAACTACACTTCGGTGACTTCTTCGGTTTCGTCCGAGGACTACGCCCTGCAAAACCGCTTGACCGTTACGGTGCGCGTGCGCTTTACGAATGCCATCAACGAGGCTGAAAGCTTCTCGAACAAGAGCTTCTCGGCCTTTGCCGACTACGACTCGACACGCCTGCTGACCGAGGTCGAGGGGGAGTTGATTCCCGAGATTGTCGATCAGATTGTAACCGATATCTTCCAGGCTTCGGCCGGTAACTGGTAAAATGGGGATGGAACGAAAAGGGTCTTTATCGGAAACGATCGTCTTGACGGCGTGCGATGCGGAATCGCTCGACCGAATCCTGGCCGATCATCCTTGGTTCTCGGCTGCCCGGGCCCTGCGTGAGAGGTTGACCGGAGAGTCCGATCCGCTGTTGAGGTGGGTGGCTGCCGACCGTCGGTGGGTTGAAAACCTCGGTGGGCTTGATGTTGAGGCCCTGCTGCACCTTTCGTCCGAGGATCTGATCGACCGCTTCCTCAAAGAGAAGGAGCTCCGCATCGTAGCCGAGGAGGGGGAGGTAACCGAAGAGATCACCATCGAGGCCTCGTTGGACGAAGAAGATGACTTGGTGAGCGAAGATTTGGCTGAAGTTTACCTCAATCAGGGCCTTAAAGAGGAGGCTTTGGCAATTTATCGTCGATTATGTTTGCTAAATCCGGAAAAAAGTGTTTACTTTGCCGAGATTATTCAACGATTAGAAACAAATAATTAAAATTTATAGACTATGTTGTATACTTTTTGCATCGGAGCAATCCTCGTAGCGAGCGTATTTATCATCCTCGCTGTATTAGTTCAGAGCCCCAAGAGCGGTATGGCTGCCAACTTCGGCGCCGCCAACCAGGTGATGGGTGTTCGTGAGTCGTCGAACTTCCTGGAGAAGTTTACCTGGACGATGGCTATCGCCATTGTTGTCTTGAGCCTGACCGCCACGTTGGTGATGGAGGCCCCCGGTACCGGTATCTCGAAGGATGTGGTTAAGGACGCCAACGCCCTGATCGAGAAGCAGGTGGAGGAGCTCCCCGTAGTGCCTCAGGCCGAGGTGGTGGAGACCGAGACTGTCGAGACCGTTGAGGAGTAATTCCGAGGCCCAAGCAGAGAGCGAGGGGCGGGGGCGAGAAGGAGAGAAGGCGCAAATGCGCAACCGATCAGCACCGAACCTCGTAGAGAGACACCGCGAAGAGGGTAGCAATGCCCTCTTCGCGGTCTCTTTTATGCCTACTGTGATTTTGATCTCCTCCCTTGCTGCGTAAAAGACTTTGCGAAGAGAAGCTAACAACAAACCCGACCTCAATAGGTCGGGTTTGTTGTTGAATTAAAACTCAAAACGCTGATGTGGTTGTGTGTTCTCCTTTATCGCCTTTCCGTTGCGATTGTAGTGGCGATATACATGGTCGCGCTTCGGGTCGGTGAAGTAGCGACGTTTGTCGAGCTTGCGACGATGGGCGTAGAGGGCTAACCCCAAAGCGCAGAGGGCTACGAACGATAAGAGTAATATAAAGTGTATCAGCTCCATAATCTTTTTTGTCTCTTTGCGACTGCAAAAATAACTAAAAATGCTCAAAAAGGAGACGGTTTGGGGTGATTTTTAATAAAAATAATATAATTCCCGAGATTTAGGACTTTTTGAGGTATTTCAGTTTACGGCATTCTCCTCTATCTTCTCTTTGTCTCCTACTTCGACGCATTAGAGCCGTTTGAGGGCGGCACGAATCGCCTCCTCGACCGTAAGCGTGGGCTCCTCCTTGAAGAGGGTCTTTACCACCTTTTCGGCGGGGGCCTTCGAGAAGCCCAGCATCACCAAGGCGGCCAGCGTCTCGTCGTAATCGGGATTTCCCG
>CAJGDL010000094.1 GCA_904502075.1 uncultured Alistipes sp. | reverse complement strand
CTGAAGAACATGAAGACGATGCTTCAGGGGGCATCGAGCCGTACCCTGGTGCTCATCGACGAGTTCGGATCGGGTACCGAGCCGGTGATCGGAGGGGCTATTGCCGAGTCGATTCTCGAGCGGTTGGTCGAGCGAGGTTGCTACGGTGTGATCACGACCCACTACGCCAACATCAAATACTACGCTTCGAATACCGAGGGGATCGCCAATGGTGCGATGATGTTCGATGTACAACATATCCGGCCCCTCTTCCGGTTGGAGATCGGCAAGCCGGGCAGCTCGTTTGCCGTGGAGATCGCTCGCAAGATCGGCCTACCCGAGGAGATCATCCGCCGAGCCAGCGAGAAGGCCGGTACCGACCACATTAACCTCGAGAAGCAGTTGCGCGAGATCGCTCGCGACAAGCACTATTGGGAGCAGAAGCGCGACCGCATCCGCCAAACCGATCGCAAGGTCGAGGAGCTGGAGCAGAGTTATTCGGAGCAGCTTTCGCGTATCCGCGAGGAGCGCAAAGAGATCCTTCGCAAGGCGAAGCAGGAGGCGCAGGAGCTTCTCTCCGAGGCCAACCGCACCATTGAGACCACGATCAAGGAGATTCGCGAGGCGCAGGCCGAAAAGGAACTCACGCGCTTGGTTCGCAAGGACTTCGAGGAGTTTCGTGATCGTGTGGATCGGGCCGAGGAGGAGGATTCGGAACGCTCGGCCGCCGTGCAGCGCGAGATGGAGAAGATCGAGCGTCGTCGTCAGCGTCGCCAGGAGCGCAAGGAGAAGCAGGGAGAACTCCCCGCGCAGGAACCCCAGCCCGTGAAGAAGGCTCCCGAGATCCGGGTGGGTTCGAAGGTGAAACTCCTCGGACAGGAGATGCCGGGCGAGGTGCGTTCGCTCAAGGGAAAGAAGGCACAAGTGGCCTTTGGTCAGATTCTTACTACTGTGGATGTGGCACAACTTGTTGTGGTTTCGAACAACGAATACCGCGAAGCGACCCGTCCCACGGCCCCGCGTACCGTGGTGGCGGTCGATATCTCGGCCCGTAAACTCAACTTCAAGGACTATATCGACGTGCGCGGTATGCGCGTGATGGAGGCCTTGGAGCAGGTGCAGGATCTGGTCGACGATGCCTTGATGGTGGGGGTCGGCTCCGTGACGATCCTCCATGGCAAGGGAACGGGAGCCCTCAAGGAGGAGATCCGTCGTTACCTGCGTACCATTCCCGAGGTGGCCTCTGCCGTGGATGAGCATGCCGATCGTGGTGGGGCGGGAATTACGGTGGTCAATTTTAATTCGTAATTAGGAGCAATGAACTACAGACTCTCTGACATAGCGGCCCTTACGGGTGGTACTCTGCTGGGCGAGGATCGCTCGGTAAGTCTCGTGGTGACCGACTCGCGCAACTGTACGCCCGAGCGCGGAGCCCTCTTTGTGGCCATGCGAGGGGAGCGACACGATTCGCACCGCTTTGTCGGCGAGATGGCTCGGCGAGGCGTGGAGGCCTTTCTCTTGGAGTACCCCGTGGAGCTCCCTTCGGGGTGTGGTGCCGTAGTGGTAGCGCACGCCATCGAGGCGTTGCAGCGTTGGGCGGCACACCATCGCAGCCTCTTTACGGGCGAGGTGGTGGCCATCGTGGGCTCGAACGGCAAGACGATCGTCAAGGAGTGGATGGCGCAGTTGATGCCTCCTTCGGTTCGGCTGTTTCGCTCCCCGAAGAGCTATAATTCGCAGTTGGGTGTCGCTTTGTCGCTCCTGATGGCCGACATGCAGGCCGAGGTGGTGGTGATCGAGGCCGGAATTTCGCGTCCCGGGGAGATGGCCCGTTTGGAGCGCATGGTACGCCCCGATCGGGTGATCTTCACTGCGTTGGGCGAGGCCCATCAGGAGAATTTCGAGAGCCTGGAGCAGAAGGTAGAGGAGAAATTGACGATGGCTCGTGGGGCCCGCAGCGTGCTCTACCACAGCCGCTATGCCTTGCTTGACAAGGCGATTCGGGATCGCTATGCCGATCGTAACCTATGCGATGCGGCCTCTGTGGAGTTGCCCGTCGGACTTCCCATGCATGTGGTGGAGAGTGAGGCCGGGCGGGTGAATTTCTCGCTGGCTTTGGCCGCGCTTCGTCTTTTGGGGTTGGAGCCACACGCCATGGCGGTGGAGCCCGTGGCCATGCGCCTGGAACTCAAGGAGGGGATCCACGGCTCGCTCCTGATCGACGATGCCTATAATTCGGATCTCAACTCGCTCTCCATTGCGTTGGATTACCTCCATGCCGTGGCCGGGGAGCGTCCCACGATGCTGATCCTGTCCGATATTGAGCAGAGCGGCCTGGAGGGGTCGGTGCTCGGTGAGCGGATCGCCGAAGCGGTGAAACGCGCCCGTGTGGGGTCGTTTATTGGAGTGGGAGATACGTTGAGTGGGATGGCTCACCTTTTTGGCCCCGAAAGCCTCTTTTATCCAACCACCGAGGAGCTTTTGAATAGACTTCGCCGAGAGGATATTGCCGGTCGCGTGGTCCTGATCAAAGGATCGCGCCGCAGCCGCTTGGAGCGTGTCGTACACCGCTTGGAGCAGCGTAGCCACACCACTCGCCTGGAGGTGGATCTCGATGCGATGACTCACAACCTCAACTACTTCCGATCGCGACTGATGCCCTCGACGCGTTTGGTGGCGATGGTCAAGGCAGCAAGTTATGGTGCGGGCGACTTCGAGGTGGCGCAGCTTCTTCAGCATCAGGGACTTGCCTATTTGGCTGTGGCCTTTGCCGACGAAGGGGTGTTGTTACGCGATCGCGGGATTTCGATGCCCATTGTGGTGCTCAATGCCGACGAGGGGAGTTTCGAGCAGATGGTGCGCTACCGCTTGGAGCCCGAGATCTACAACCAGCGTTCGCTCGACCACTTCACACAGGCGGTGTGTCGTGCCGGAGAGACGGCCTATCCGATTCACATCAAACTCGACACCGGAATGCACCGCTTGGGATTCGACGAGGATCGGATTGATGACCTGGCCCGACAACTGAACGAAAACCGGCAGATTAAGGTCGCTTCGATCTTCTCGCACCTGAATTGTGCCGACGTACCGGCCGAGGATGACTATACGCGCGCCCAAATCGAACGATTCGATCGGATGTCGCGCCGCCTTGCCGACCAACTGCCCTATCCGGTGCTACGCCATACGGCCAACTCGGCCGCCATCGAACGCTTCCCCGAAGCCCGCTTCGATATGTGTCGCCTGGGGCTCGGTCTCTATGGATTCGGCTTCCGCCACAACGAGGAGTTGCGCCCCGTGGCTACGCTCCGCACCCGCATCGTGCAACTCAAGCGGCTGAAGGCAGGCGAGAGCGTGGGCTATGGCCGAGCCGGTCGTTTGGAGCGCGACACCCTCTTGGCCACCATCCCCATGGGTTATGCCGACGGCTTGGATCGCCACTTGGGGTGCGGCCGTTGGTCGATGCGTGTGCAGGGGCTTCCGGCACCGATCGTGGGACGCGTCTGCATGGACAGCTGCATGATCGACGTAACCGATATTCCGCAGGTGTGCGAGGGCGACGAGGTGGTGGTCTTCTCGCCCGAGAGAGGCAACGACCTGGAGACGATGGCCGAGGTGTTGGAGACCATTCCCTATGAGATCATGACCTCCATCTCGGCGCGTGTCAAGAGAATCTATATGAAGGAGTAAACCATGGAGAATAAGTTAGGAACCCTCTATCTGCTGCCCTGTCCGATTGCCGATGATGGCGATGTGTGGGAGGTGCTGCCCGCGAAGAACCGCGAGGTGATGGCCTCGCTCGACTACTTCATCGTGGAGAATACCCGCACGGCTCGTCGCTTTTTGTCGAAGTGCCGCCTCGGGCGAGCGATCGAAGAGTTGGAGTTTCGCGAGTTGAACGAACATACGGTGGCCGGACGCGAGGTGGAGGCCTTGGTGGAGCCACTGATGCAGGGGCGTTCTGCGGGGGTGATCTCCGAGGCGGGAGTCCCCGGAGTGGCCGATCCGGGGGCCTTGGTGGTCGAACTTTGCCACCGCCGCGGTATTCGCGTGGTCCCCTTGGTGGGCCCTTCGTCGATCCTGATGGCCGTGATGGCTTCGGGGCTCAACGGCCAATCCTTCGCCTTCAACGGCTACCTACCCGTGAAGCCTGCGGAGCGCGCCCGAGCCATCCGTCACTTTGAGCAGCGGGCCCGCGCCGAGCACCAGAGCCAACTTTTTATCGAGGCTCCCTATCGCAACCTCAAACTCGTGGAGCAGCTCCTGGAGGTGTGTCGCGGCGAAACAAAACTGACCATCGCCCTCGACCTGACCTCCGAGGGGGAGTTTATCAAGACCCTTACGGTGGCCGAGTGGCGACGTACGGCGCTCCCCGACTTGCAGAAGCGTCCCGCCATCTTTATCCTTGGTATATAATTTGAAAATATAGAATATGTTCTTTGGAAAGAATAGAATAAAAAACAGAGATATGACAAAGCAAAATGTTGATAATGAGCAGCATGGCGTAGAGGCTGAAAACCTCGATGCAACGCTGAACCCCGAGACCGAAAACGCAAAGAGTGCCAATGTGGCAGAGGAGTCGGCCACCGAGACTGACACAATGGCAGAGCCGGCCACTCCGACGGCCGAAGAGTTGGTTGCCGAGTGGAAGGATAAGTATGTGCGCCTGCAGGCCGAGTTCGACAACTACCGCAAGCGTACCCTGCGTGAGAAGATGGAGCTTGTCGAGACCGGTGGTCAGGATGTCTTGAAGGCGGTGCTTCCGGTGGTGGACGATGTGCAGCGTGCTGTGGAGGCGATGGCCAAAAGCGACGATGTGGAGGCCCTGCGCAAGGGCGTGGAGCTCATCGCACAGAAGTTCACCGAGACCCTCAAACAGAAGAAGGTGGTTGCCATCGAGGCCAAGGGACTTCCCTTCGACGAGGAGTTGATGGAGGCCGTGGCCAAGTTCCCCGCCGGCGAGGAGCAGAAGGGCAAGGTGATCGATGTCGTGCAGACGGGTTATATGTTGGGCGACAAGGTGTTGCGTTTTGCCAAGGTAGTAGTCGGTGAATAGATCCTAAACAAAGAAGAACGAAATGGCTGAAAAGCGCGATTATTATGAGGTGCTTGGTGTTCAGAAGAATGCCAATGCAGACGAGATCAAGAAGGCCTACCGCAAGGCGGCCATCAAATACCATCCCGACAAGAATCCGGGCGATCAGGAGGCGGAGGAGAAGTTCAAGGAGGCCGCCGAGGCCTACGATGTCCTCTCGAATCCCGACAAGCGAGCCCGCTACGACCAGTTCGGCCATGCCGGCATGAGCGGTGCTGCGGGAGGTGGCTTTGGCGGTGGTTTCGGCGGAGGATTCTCCATGGAGGACATCTTCTCGCAGTTCGGTGATATCTTCGGAGGTCACTTTGGGGGTGGTTTCCGCTCCTCGGGTGGCGGCCCGCGCGTGAGCCGCGGCTCCGACATCCGTGTCAAGGTGCGCCTGACCCTGCAGGAGATCGCAAGCGGTACGACTAAGAAACTGAAGATCACCAAGACCGTGGCCTGTGACCAATGTGGAGGTAAGGGGGCCAAGGATTCCAATGGCTACTCCACCTGCTCCACCTGTAACGGCTCGGGCTATGTGATGCGTGTCGAGAACACCTTCTTTGGGCGCATGCAGACCCAGGGTGTCTGTCCCACCTGTGGCGGTACGGGGCAGGTGATTACCAACCCCTGCGACAAGTGCAAGGGCGAGGGTACGCTGCGTGGCGAAGAGGTGGTGGAGATCAAGATCCCGGCCGGAGTGGGCGAGGGAATGGTGCTCACCGTCAGCAGCAAAGGCAATGCCGCCCGTCGTGGCGGGGTGAGCGGTGACCTTCAGGTGCTCATCGAGGAGGAACCCGATATGGAACTCATCCGCGATGGCAACGACCTGATCCACAACCTCAACATCACCGTAACTACGGCCCTGCTGGGCGGAACCGTCGAGGTGCCCACCGTGGATGGTCGCGCCAAGATCAAGATCGCTCCGGGTACCCACGCCGGCAAAGTGCTTCGCTTGGGTGGCAAGGGTCTTCCCGATGTCAACGGCTACGGCCGTGGCGATATTCTGGTAGTTGTAGATATCACCATTCCCGACAAACTCTCCTCCGAGGAGAAGCGTCTGGTTGAGCAGCTCGCCGAGCAACCCTCCTTCAAGAAGGCGTCTTCGGTCAAGAATCAGAATATATTTGAGCGGATGAAGAGCTTCTTCCGGTAATTTTTGATTTTATAGGGTAAATTTTGCGCCTTCTCATTTGCCCCGAAAGGGCAGTACGAAAAGTACAGCCCTTCCGAGTCAAATTTCGGGCGGCACTAAATTTACTCCTCTAAAATGCAAAAATTTAATTTTCGATTTTATAGGGCATCTTTTCCTTCTCCTTGCTTGGCAAGAATGGGTAGTACCCAAAGTACAACCCATCCTTACCAATCGTCGGTCGAAGAAAAATCTGCTCCTCTAAAATCAAAAATTGGGGCTGGGAAAAACAAAAATATTAAGGAGATAAAGAGGTTAAGGAAATATGGGAGTTCTATGAAAAGATAATTTTGAATTTTTAATTTTGAATTTATTGCTCCTAAATCCTTACAATTGATATTATGGGTTGGTTTACACCATACAAAAAGCGGTCAAACGCCTTTAATTATTT
>CAJGDL010000093.1 GCA_904502075.1 uncultured Alistipes sp. | reverse complement strand
CGATGTGTCGTCGCAAAACCCTGCTGCATTACTTTGGCGAGGAGTACACCGAGTCCAACTGCGGCAACTGCGACAACTGTCGCCATCCGAAGCCCAAGATCGAGGCTCGCGACTCGCTCTGTTTGGTACTTGATGCGCTGCGCGAGATTGGCGATAAATTTAAGGTTGACCACCTGGTCAACCTGCTTCTCGGTCGTACTACGGCCATGATTAAAAGTTACGGTCACAACAAGTCGGAGTATTTCGGTGCGGGCGAGAAGCGCGATGCCAACTTCTGGGGTGCGGTGATTCGTCAAGGACTGATCATGGGCCTCATCGACAAAAACATCGAAAACTACGGACTGCTCTCGGTGAACGAGCGTGGTTTGAAGTACCTCGACAAACCGACACCGGTAACCATCACGCTCGACCACGACTACGATTCGGAGGAGGCTGTAGAGGCTGCGGCTCCCGCGGCTCGAGGTGGAGCGGCCGACGAGGAACTCTTTGCCATGCTCAAGGATTTGCGCCGTAAGGTGGCCAAGAAACACGATCTGCCCCCCTTTGTGGTCTTCCAGGATCCCTCGTTGGAGGATATGTCGATTCAGTACCCCATCACCCTCGAGGAGATGCAGAACATTTCGGGTGTGGGTGTTGGCAAGGCCCGTAAATTTGGTGAGGAGTTCATCAAACTCATCAAAGCCTATGTCGAGGAGAAGGAGATCATTCGTCCGCAGGATATGGTGGTCAAGGCCGTGGGCAACAAGCAGGGCAACAAGATCTTCATCATCCAGTCCATCGACCGCAAGATGGATTTCGAGGACATTGCCCGCGCGAAAGATCTCGACTTCGATGAGTTGCTCACCGAGATTGAGACCATCGTCAATTCGGGAACGCGTCTCGACATCTCCTACTACATCAACCAATTCATGGATGAGGAGAAGGCTGATGACATCTACCTCTACTTCAAGGAGGATGCCGAGAGCGATTCGCTCGACGAGGCCATTGAGGAGTTGGGAGGCGATTATACCGAAGAGGAGATACGTTTGGTGCGTATTAAGTTTATTTGCGTACAAGGAAATTAAGAATTTTATAGGGCATATTTTGCACCTTACTCATTTGCCCCGAAAGGGCAGTACAAGCAGTACAGCCCTTCCGGGTCAAATTTCGGGCGGCACAAAATCTGCACCTCTAAAATCCTTAATTTGGGGGCGGCAGTAAAAAGGGTCGTTACGACCCCAGCCCATCTTCTGCAGTCTGCGGGCGGCACAAAATCTGCACCTCTAAAATCCTTAATTTGGGAGCGGCAGTAAAAAGGGTCGTTACGACCCCAGCCCATCTTCTGCAGTCTGCGGGCGGCACAAAATCTGCACCTCTAAAATCCTTAATTTGGGAGCGGCAGTTAAAAGGGTCGTTACGACCCCGGCCCATCTTCTGCAGTCTGCGGTCGAAGAATAATACGCTCCTCTAAAGTCCTTGATTTTGGGGGATTTGCATTGCTAAATTTAGATACCTATGAATAAAAAGACATTTGCAGTAGCGTTGCTCTTCTTGGCGGTGACCCTCCTTTGGCTCGCCTTTGAGATCTATTGGTTTTGCACGAACCACCTCCCCAAAAAGGAGTTGGCCATGCCGGTTCTCTTCGTAATTGCCGCCCTGGTGATGGTGTGGCGCGAATTCCGTCGCAAGAAGCGCAAGCATGTGGAGGATGTGAAACACTATCTGTAATTTAGTTGTGATAAGGCCCAATAGCCATGAAGGGGCCGCAACCAACCAGAATTTGGAAGGTTGCGGCCCCTGATCGAACGGGTTGTGATGAGTGCCTAATCACCCGCTTCGAGCTGGAAGAGCTCCTCGACCGGTTTGGCAAAGAGGCGGGCAATCTTTAGGGCGAGCACCGTGGAGGGAACGAATCGTCCATTTTCGATGGCGTGAATCGTCTGACGGCTTACGCCCACGGCCTCGGCCAACTGCTGTTGGGTCATGCGTACCTCGGCACGCGCCACACGAATCCTATTCTCCATCGCCGTAGGATTTTAAGGCCCGCCACAGCATCCAGCGATAGACCGCCAAGAAGATGAGCGGATAGGTTACCAGGTTGTACATCATCACCTCTAGGTAGTCTATGCTGTTGAAGACGAAGGTGGCCGTGATGATAAAGGCCGCTTGCAGATAGAGTCCCACCAGCAGGGCATTCAGGCGGATGCGCGAGATCATCTCGTCTTCGATGGGCTCACGCGAACATCCCACGAAGATTGCCCCCAGCCAGATACCGATAACGATGTAGTTGTTGATCAGCGGATCGACCAGCGTGAGCGGCTTCAGAATCTCCGATTTGGTGAAGTCGAAATCGAGCGCGATCGACCAAATTCCCATTGCCAGTGCGGTTACCAGCAATACCCAACCGACTCGCTTCAAGCCTTTGGGTAATAAAAATTCCTTTTGCATTTTTTGTCTGTTTTTTTTGAGTGGTGCGCGCACGCCACTCGGGTTTTAGCAACTGTCGGATGTGGCCATTCATCCCGTTTGCTGTTGCAAATGTAAAACAAACTTTACAAATATGCAAGTTTTCGCGACATTTTTTGCGGAATTTCCCCTTTAAACGCAAAAAACCGCCCTTGGGCGGTTTTCAATCTTGCTTTTTGAAGATCCCTATTTCTCTCCTCGGGCTTCGAGGATGGGCAGGTTGGCCTCGGTGGGTACATAGACCACCTTGTTGGGGATGTTGTTCTGCTGACGCACCCAGAGGTATTGGATATAGGTGGTGGTCAGCGAACCGTTCTCGATGCGGATGGCCTCGGCGGCACCCTTGGCGCGCTCGATCTCGGCCTGGGCGTTGAGCTTCTCGGCCTCCAAGTTGGCCTTCGCCTCCTCGATCTTGATCTGACGGTTCTGCTCGGCCTTGGCCAGCTCGGCACGGCCGCTCATCTCCTGCTGCCATACGTTATACATCGGAAGTCCGAACATCAGACCCAGCACCACGGCCAGGCCGATCAACGAGAGGACAACGAGTGCCCAAATCGTTTGAGAAGTAGCATTCTGTGACATAGTTGTGTGTGTTTTTTTAATTTGGTTTCTTTTCGTTTCTTTTGTGGGGGATTATCTCCTCCTCTCTTTGAGCACCTTTTGCAGCAGCAGGGGCTCGTCGGTGGTGATGTAGTCGACACCCAGGTCGATCATCTCGCGCATCAGCTCCTCTTCGTTGATTGTCCAAACATTGACAATCTTCTTTTGCGACTTCGCCAATTCGATCCATTCGGGGTGTTCGCGCAGGAGGGTGTAGTGGAGATCGAAGCCGGCCATTCCATCCTGAAACATCTGCTCAGGCTCCGCCTCGACGGTCGAGAGCGGCAGTACGGTGGCCGAAGGGTGTAGGCGCATCAGCTCCTTGCAGATGTGGTAGCTGAAGGAGATGTATTCCACCTCGTTATCCTTGATTCCGTGTCGGCGCACCATTTCCAGGCAGACCTCCACCATGCGGGTCTCAAATTCGGGGGTCGATTGGGGCTTCAATTCGAAGATGAGTTTCGTCCTTTTGTGGTGGTTCCAGGCCTTGAGGAAGGCCTCCAGTGTGGGGATCTCTTCGCCATTCGAGAGCCTGGGCCCCTTCTCACGCAGCCCGGCGAAGGTGATCTTTTCGATGTGCAGGCCATTCTCGGTGGTGGCATCGTGATGCACCACGGGCACTCCGTCGGCCGTCATGTGGACATCGAACTCGGTGCCATAGGCTCCGATGGCAAGCGCATTGTTCAGTGCGCTGATCGAGTTGCGCGATGACCCCTCGCACTTCCAATACCCGCGGTGGGCCACTACGCGCACCCGTTTGGCCTCGGCCATCCCGATTCCGAGCAGCGAGAAGAGCAACGAGAGGATGATGATTTTGCTTTTCATCTGTTATCAACGATTCGATGACAAGAGGGGAGGGCTCTGCCCTCCCCCGTTTTGTCGAAATTATTTGCCTAAGAGTTTCTTGACCTCCTCATAGACGGTTTGTCCGTTGTAGCCGAACTTCTCGTCCAACACTTTGTAGGGGGCCGAGTAACCGAAGTGGTCGAGGCCGTGGATCTTGCCATGCTCGCCGACCAGGCCCAGCAGGTTGACGGGAAGACCCGAGGTCATGCCGTAGCGCACGATTCCGGCGGGCAGCACGGCATCCTGGTACGACTTGGGCTGATCGCGGAACAGACCCTCGCTCGGTACACTTACGATACGCGGGTTGATACCCTCCTTCTGCAGGAGTTCGGCACCCTCCACGAGGGTCGAAACCTCCGAACCGCTGGCCAACATCACCACATGGGGCTTGGCGGCATCCATGACGATGTAGGCACCCTTCGTTACCTGACCGGCCTCGGCCTTGCGGCTCGTGTGCAAGGGGGGCAGATCCTTGATGTTCTGACGCGAAAGGATCAGGGCCACGGGGCGCTTCTCCTCCATGGCGAGCTTCCAGGCGGCTACGGTCTCCTCGCCGTCGGCGGGGCGCAGCACGAGCATCGAACGCTCGCCCTGGTGGTTGCGCAGGTGCTCCATTAGGCGGATCTGGGCCTCGTGCTCAATGGGCTGATGCGTGGGGCCGTCCTCGCCTACGCGGAACGAGTCGTGTGTCCAGATGTAAATCACATGCAGGCGCATGAGGGCCGAAAGACGCACAGCGGGCTTCATGTAGTCCGAGAAGACGAAGAAGGTACCGCAGGCGGGGATCACGCCTCCGTGCAGGGCCATACCGTTCATTACGCAGGCCATCGTCAGCTCCGAAACACCGGCCTGGAAGAACTTGCCCGTGAAGTCGCCCTTCTCGAAGGCCTTGGTCTTCTTCAGGAAGCCGTCGGTCTTGTCCGAATTCGAGAGGTCAGCCGAGGAGACGATCATATTCTCCACCTTCTCGGCATAGTAGCTCAGCACCGTGGCCGAGGCGGCACGCGTGGCACCATCGGCCTTCAACTCTACCTTGTTGTAATCCAACTCGGGCAGTTCACCCTTGAGGAAGCTGTCGAGTTTGCGGCTCAAATCCTTGTTCTCGTTGCGCCACTTCTTCTCCACCTCCGACATCTCCTTGGCCCAAGCCTCGAGCTCCGTGCGGCGGGTGGCATAGATCTCCTTCGACTCCTCGAAGATCATGAAGGGATCCTCTTCGTTGCCACCGAGGTTCTTCACCGTGGCCGTAAAGTCGGCACCGGCGGCCGTCAGGGGCTGACCGTGGGTCGATACCTTGTTCTCGTAGCTCTCACCGTTGGGGCCCATGGCACCCTTGCCCATGATCGTGCGACCGATAATCAGGGTCGGACGCTCCGTCTCGGCCTGGGCGGCCTTCAGCGCGGCACGCATCTCCTCCACATTGTGGCCATCTACCGTGATAACGTTCCAATTCCAGGCGCGGTATTTGGCTTCCACGTCCTCCGACATCACCTCATCCACACGCGTCGAGAGCTGGATGTTGTTGGCATCGTAGTACATGATCATGTTCGAAAGGCCCAGGTGGCCGGCAATGCGACCTACGCCCTGTGAGATCTCCTCCTCAACGGCACCGTCCGATACATAAACATAGGTCTTGTGAGCCATCCACTCACCGAAGCGAGCCACCAAGAAACGCTCGGCAATAGCGGCACCGAGAGCCATGGCATGACCCTGACCCAGCGGGCCCGAGGTGTTCTCCACACCGTGCAATACATCTACCTCGGGGTGACCGGGCGTAATGCTGCCCCACTGGCGCAGATTCTTCAGATCCTCCACCGTGTAGTTGCCGGCCAACGCCAACGTGGCGTAGAGCATGGGCGACATGTGGCCCGGATCGAGGAAGAATCGGTCGCGGAAGGGGTAGTCCAAGCGCGAGGGATCGTAGTTGATGAACTCGGTGTAGAGCAGATTGATGAAATCTGCACCGCCCATGGCACCGCCCGGGTGGCCCGATTTGGCCTTTTCGACCATTGCAGCAGCCAGGATACGGATGTTATCGGCTACGCGCGTGAGTTTGGTGTTTTCGAACATATTTTGAGATGTTTTTTGTTTCTTCTAACAAAGGTAAGTAAAAAAACTTGACCAAGCAACATAAAATTCAAAATTCAAAATTAAAAATACAAAATTTTTCTATTTCTCCCTATTTTCGAGCGACACCCGTTGCGGGGCCAAGAAAAAACCGCCTCTAAGAAAGGGGCGGTTTTCGAGTTGTTGCTTATTTTTGACCATCCGATTCGTAGGAAGAATCGAATGGTGGATCAGCAGGTTTTGAGCGATTGGTTGCTCTCGATCTTCGAGCGGGCGTAGTCGAGCGTGATGCGGTATTCGCTCACACCCGACGAGGGGAGGTCGTACATGGCATCGACCATGATTGCCTCGCAGATCGAGCGCAGACCGCGGGCCCCGAGTTGGAACTCGATGGCCTTGTCAACCACATAATCCAACACCTCGTCGTCGAAAGTCAACTCCACACCGTCCATCCTAAAGAGGCTCTTATACTGCTTGATGATCGAGTTTTTGGGCTCGGTGAGGATCGAGCGTAGGCTCTCGCGCGTGAGCGGGCGCATGAAGGTCAGCACCGGCAGACGGCCCACCAACTCGGGGATCAGGCCGAACGATTTGAGATCCTGCGGAGTAACATACTGCATCAGGTTCTGACGGTCGATCGTGGCGCGCTGTGTCTGACCGAAGCCGATGGCGCGGGTGTTCAGACGCTGGGCGATCTTGCGCTCGATGCCATCGAAGGCACCGCCGCAGATGAAGAGGATGTTGCGCGTATTGACCTGGATGAACTTTTGGTCGGGGTGTTTGCGGCCTCCCTGCGGG
>CAJGDL010000092.1 GCA_904502075.1 uncultured Alistipes sp. | reverse complement strand
GTTTGAGGCCCTTTTTCGACCTTTCTCTACTGCAAATTTACGCAATAAAAAAACCACCTCCAAATTTTCGGCCGAAAAAAATCTTACAAGAGCGCGAAAATGGGGTCTGATTTTCAATGGGTTACAAAGGTGTCTCCAAAAAAAATCTTACAGAGCAAAAATTTACGCATTGACACTTGGAAAAAATCGCAAAAAGAGGGGCCTTTTCCCACAAACCACCGTAGGGAGTGTTGGACTCTCGATACTTTTCACTACCTTTGGTGTCGTAACGACACTTCTGATCGCAAGGGCCATTTTGCGACAAACCACCGTAGGGAGTGTTGGACTCTTCATTCTTTTCATTACCTTTGTGAACGAAATGGATTTTGACCGTATGCAGAAAATAGATATCAACCACTACGACTATCCGCTGCCCGAGGAGCGCATCGCCAAATTTCCGTTGGCCGAGCGCTCGGCATCGAAACTCCTGGTCTACCGTGCGGGGGAGATTGCGGAGCGTCGCTTTGGCTCCTTGGCCGACGAGTTGCCCGAGGGGTCGATGCTCATCTTCAACAACACGAAGGTGATTCGCGCCCGCATCATCATGCACAAGCCTTCGGGGGCGCGGATCGAGGTCTTCTGTCTGGAGCCCCACACCCCGGCCGATTACGAAAATGCCTTCTCCGTGAAGGGGGAGTGTGTGTGGAGTTGTATTGTCGGCAACCTCAAAAAGTGGAAGGAGGGGGAGCTCGAGATTCGTTTCGAACTCGACGGACGCTCAGAGCGACTGGTGGCCGAGATGGCCGAGCGTGGTGAGCGCGAGCACTTGGTACGTTTCCGCTGGGGGGCCGACCGCACCTTTGGCGAACTTTTGGAGGCGTTGGGTCGCATCCCCATTCCGCCCTATTTGAACCGTGAGAGCGAGGCGATCGACAATACCCGTTACCAGACCGTCTACTCGAAGTTCGAGGGTTCGGTGGCTGCCCCCACGGCCGGGCTGCACTTCACCCCCGAACTGATCGACTCGATGCGTGAGCGAGGATTTGATTTCGAGGAGGTTACCCTCCATGTCGGGGCGGGAACCTTCCTGCCCGTGAAGGCCGAGGATGCCACTGAGCACCCGATGCACACGGAGCATTTCGAGATCACCCTTCCGACCCTGAAAGCACTTCGGAAGAAGGTGGGAAAAATTGTGGCGGTGGGGACCACTTCGGTGCGCACGCTTGAGTCCCTCGCGGCCCTGGCCTGGCGCATCCGCCAGGGGCAGGATCCCGTCTCCGAGGTGGTGGGGCAGTGGGAGCTCTATGCCATTCCGGCCGAATTCTCGGGCGAGGCGGTGCTCGACACGCTGATCGACTACCTGGAGCGCGAAGGACTCTCGCGCCTGAAGGCGGCCACGCAGATTATGATCACCCCCTTGGGCTACCAATTCCGCATCGTGAAGAACATCATCACCAACTTCCACCAGCCGAAATCGACCCTGCTGCTCCTGGTCTCGGCCTATGTGGGCGAGGATTGGCACCGCATCTACGACTATGCCCTTGCGCACGACTTTCGCTTCTTGAGTTATGGCGATTCTTCGCTCTTGATGCGTTGATCGCGGGCCGTGGGAGCAATGAGAACGAGGCTGTCTGAACGGATATCAGACAACCTCGCTCTTCTTGTTTTGTTCAAAGACTACTTGCGCAGCAGACGGTTCAGGATCCACCAGCCGCCGAAGATTTGGAGCATCATGCCCGGAAGACCCAGGCGGAAGTCCTGCATCGCCGTGGCAAAGTGGCCGACAAGGGCCCACTCGGCAAGCGATCCCAAGAGTTGATAGCCCAAGACGACGACCGTCAGGCTCACTAGCGAGGCCTTGCCCGTGCGGTGGGCAGCGTAGGAGGCCAAGAGCACCAGCAGGGTCGATTTGATGAGGATGGCCGGGAGCATGGCCGAGGCGGGCATGCCGAAGAGCAGGTGGTTCAAGGTGGGGGAGAGGAGTGCCGTCAGCAGTCCCGCTTTCCACCCATACTTGTAGGCGGCCACCAGCGTGAAGAGGTAGATCGGAAGCCAGGTAACGCCTCCTTGTGGCAATAGGTGGGCGAGTTGCGGGAGCAGGATGTTGCCCAAGATGAAGGCCCCGGCGATCAGCCAGGTGCGCAGTTCGGCATAGCCAAGCGAATAGAGTTTCAGTGTCGCTGTTTTCATAGATCGTAAATTAGTTCAACAGGATTAAATTTCAATCAATTCGTATTGCTGGCTTCCCATTCCAAGTTTTTCGGCCCAATCGAGCGTGTGCATTCCCTTGCGCGAGTCGATGCGCTTGATCAGGTGCTCCTTGCCCGGATCGTCGGACGAGCGCACCAAGTCGGTGCAGGCGCGATCCAGGGCCACAGGGTCGAGTGAGGCCAACACGCCGATGTCGCCCATCTTGGGCTCTTCGGGGTTGGCGTTGCAGTCGCAGTCCACCGAGAGGCGGTTGGCCACATTGATGTAGAGGATCCGCTCACCGCAGTGGTCGGTGATGGCTTTGGCCGCCTCGGCCATCGCCTCCAGGAAATCCTCCTGTGGGGGTAACTCGCGCCAATTGATCTTGCGAGCCCGGCCACAGGTGTGGATCCATGCCTTGCCGGCCGAGGAGGCGATACCGATCGAGATGTTCTTGATCGCACCCCCGAAGCCTCCCATCTGGTGCCCCTTGAAGTGCGAAAGCACCACCGTGAAGTCGTACTTGAGGTAGCCCTTGCCCACGATGTCGAAGGTCAGGTGTTTGCCCCCCTCGATGGGGAGTTCGGCCTCCCCCTCGGCATCGAGGATCTCCACCGGAGCGATGGCGGTGAATCCGTGGTCGGCCGCAGCTTTGAGGTGGCTCTCCGTGTCGGCACGTCCCCCTCCGTAGGCGGTGTTGCACTCGACGATCGTACCGTTCAATTTCCGTACCAAATCGCCGATCAGGGCGGGTTGCAGGAAGTTATGACCTCCGGGTTCGCCGGTGGAGAGCTTGATGGCCACATTGCCCTCGGCCTTGCGACCCAATGCTTCGTAGAGCTCCACGAGCTTCGCGGGCGAGATCTCCCGCGAGAAATATACCTTGCTTTTCATACTTGGCTTTTTAATGGTTCTTTCCACAAAGATACGAAAACAATTCACAATTCACGATTCACAATTAAGAATTTAAAATTCAGACCCAATAAAAATTAAATTTGCTTGATTGTCGATTGTTTGGAGAACCAGGTTCTCTTCAGAAGCCGATCTCCACGCCGGCCATCACCGTCGCTCCGGGCATTGGAAAGCCCGCGTTCAGTTCGTATTTTGCTCCGAGTAAATTTTCGCCCCGGACCCAAAGGCTCAGGATCTTCATCACCCGAAACGAGCCACGCAGGTTCCAGAGTAGAAAATCCTCCTTGGTGGCATCGCTTTTGGCCGTGGCGAGTTCGGTGTAGAGCCCCGCCACATACTGCACTCCGGTTTCGAGGTTCCAGCGACCTCGTGAGAAGGCCACCGAGCCGTAGAGTTTATGTTCGGGGGCGGCCAATACGGGGTAGCGCATGTGGAGAAAACTGTAATTGGCCCCGAGGCTCCATGCGCGGCCGATCGAGAGCGAGAACTCCCCCTCCACGCCCCAATTTTCGATTTTGCCCGTGTTCTCATTATGCGGGCGGCCATTGACCAACAGGGTCTGGATCTTATTTTTTCCGTCGATGTAGAAGAGGTTCACCCCATAGCGGAGACGTTGGATCCGATGCGAGAAGGCCACTTCGTAGTTCCACAATCGCTCGGCCTTCAGGTCGGGATTTTGGGGCGGAAAGAGGTACATTTCGCGCAGGGTGGGGAAGCGAAAACCCTTCGAGAGGGAGGCTCGGAGTTGGCTCCCGTGGCCCAATTGGCTTGTCAGCGAAAGGGCGGGGATCCACTCCGTGCCGGCATGGGAGTGGTGGTCGAGGCGTAGTCCGAAGTTGAGATCGAGCCAACGCGTAAGGGCCTGTTGCCAATCGGCATAAACGGCGCTCTCGTAGGCGGTTTTGTCGGTGATCGGTTCGTTGTGGTTGTCGCCCGGAAAGTGGTTCCAGGCCTCGCCCCCAAAACCGAAGAGATCGGCCCCGATCGTGAGGCGGCTCTGCGGGGCAATCTGCCAGGTTTCGTAGAGGGATGCTCCCCACAGTTGATCTTTCGAGCGGAAACGGTAGTCGAGGGGCTCCTCCCCGAGGTGGTAGCCGTCGTTGATCCGGTGCTTGCCGAGGTTGCAGAAGAGGGTAAGGTTTCCCGAGATCTTCGCGTAGCGGTGGCTCAACGAAAGGGCTGTGCGGCCGCGCGTGATGCGTGAGTCGTTGTCGATCAGCGGGGCGCTGACGGTTCCCGGATTCGAGGCATTGAAGTGAAAAATCTCCCCCGAGAGGGCGATCTTCCAGGTCTGCGTCAGGGCGTATCCGAGGTTCAGCGTCCCTCCATATTGCTCGAAATCCATATTGGGGCGGTGTCCCTCCGAGGTGTTGTAGAGGCCGCTCAGGGCGAGGGTAAAACGCCCCTTGCGCAGCTCTCCGCGCAGGGCACTCTCCAAGGTGTTGTAGGAGCCGTATCCGGCGCGCAGGTGGAGGCTTCCACCTTCGGTGTGGCGGCGTGTTGTGGCGATGTGGATTACGCCCCCCATGGCATTCGAGCCGTAGAGTACCGAGGCGGGGCCGCGTACCACTTCGACTTGCTCGGCACTGTGGCTTTGGTAGCCGTCGGCAATCGGATGGCCCATCAACCCCGAATATTGGGGCTGTCCGTCGATGACCACCAAGACTCCGGTGGTGGGGGCTCCTCCAATTCCGCGCACTGACATTCCGCCGGCGGCACCCGTCGAAACCCCATAGCCCATCATGCCGCGTGCCGTGGTGAAGAGTCCCGGTACCTGTTCTGTAAGAGTGGGAAGAAGCGAAGGGCGCAGGCTTTGATCGATCTTTTGTCGATTGACAAGGGTGGGCGAGAGGGTGGCAAGGCGCGGATCGGAGGCGTGGCGTGAGGTGGTAACTACGACCTTTTCGATGGATAATGTGGGACCGAATTTGAGGCTGTCGATCTCTGTTCGGGCTGCGACAGGGCCTACGAAGAGGAGGCTCAAAAGAGCCGAGAGGAGGTTGCGCGGACAACGAAGGGGTCTTTTCTGCATTGTGTATAAAATTTAAGGAGTTCAACTCTATGACAAGATGAACTCCTCAATTTTACGCAGACACGCCTCGGGGGTTTGGCAGCCGGAGCAGCGACTCTCGATCGGACAGGGGCCTGTTTGGGTGCGGTTGGAGATCTGTTCCACCAGGGTGGTAAAACTGACTCTTACCTGGTGGCGTTCCAAGAGTTCGAGGGCCGGGCGACTGATTACCTCGGAGTAGAGCTCTTCGACACCGCCCAGCACCATCAGTGCGGCAGCCCCTTTGCCCACCACCTTATCGGCAACCAGGGCTCCCCGAAGCCACTCGGGCTCCTCTTTGAGTAACCGAAACAGATCCTTTACCCCCCGTTCCCGAAACATTCGAGTCGAGCCCTGCGCATAGATCACACACGAGACCTGCTCCTTGCGAAGCTGTCCGATGAGCGATTCCATCTTCTCCGATGGGTGCTTTGCGTGGGATTGGGTATTCATCTTTCGGGCGTAGGGTTTAGCAAAGGACGTGCCAGGTTTGGGGTTTTGAAAATTCAGAATTCAGAATTCAAAATTACTGCGGATGCAAAAAAATGCAAAGAATTTACTGTAAAATCTCGAACCCCCTCTCCTATTCGCCGAGCAACAGCTTGCGCCATGCGTCGGGTACGGGGGCCTTCTCCTGCTTCTGGAAGTCGAAGACCACCATCACCGAGCGGCTCTCGGTGCGCACCTCCTCGCGCCCGTCGGGCAGGCGGCAGATGAGCTGTTGCAGGAACTGCATCGAGGTGGTTCCCACCTTGTCGATCGTCGTGCGTACAAAGATATCATCCTCCATGCGGATCTGCCCCTTGTAGTCGGTGTGGGTCGAGGCGGTGATGATGCGACGGATCTT
Source organism: uncultured Alistipes sp. (assembly GCA_904502075.1). Lineage (GTDB taxonomy): Bacteria > Bacteroidota > Bacteroidia > Bacteroidales > Rikenellaceae > Alistipes. The sequence continues at coordinate 792 of CAJGDL010000092.1, read as the reverse complement.
CTCGGGGGTGTCGATCTCCAACACCTGCTTGTAGAACTCCATCTTCCCGAGGTCGAGGTACATCTGTTGCGAGACGTTGTTGACATGCAGAAACGAATCCACATCCGAAAAGCGTTTCTGTACGGGGGTGTCGAGTATAACCATATTTGTTCTTTGGTGTTCGGTTATCGGATGATCGTAAATTCGCCCTGCTCGTTGAAGGAGATGATGCCCGAGGGTTTGCGTGTGGGCTTCCCCTCGAAGCGGGGATTGACCACATGATCCACCCCCTCGATGATCTCACGGCTCACCTCGTTGAGTCGCTTCGGAGTGGCCTCTCCCGAGAGGTTGGCCGAGGTCGAAACGATCGGCTTCTGGAATTTACGCAGCAACTTCTGGCAAAATTCGTGGTTAGGAATGCGAACCCCCAGGGTGCGCTCCTCGGGAATCAGGTTCTCGGCCAGCCCCACCGCTCCGGGCAGGATCAGCGTGAGGGGGGTGGTGGTGAGTTCGGCCACCTCGAAGGCGATGCCCGGGGCCTTGTTCACATAGCGGACCACGCGGTCGCACGAGTCGCATAAAACGAGCATCGATTTCTTGTTTTCGCTGCGCTTCAGGGTGTAGATTTTCTCCACGGCCTCCGGGTTCGTGGCATCGCAACCCAACCCCCACACCGTGTCGGTGGGGTAGAGGATGATGCCTCCGGCGCGCAATACTTCAATACATTTGGTGATCTCTTTCTCCATGGTTGCCTATTTTACCGGTAAAATTTCGATCCAATAGTCGTCGGGGTCGTTGATGAAGTAGAGCCCC
>CAJGDL010000091.1 GCA_904502075.1 uncultured Alistipes sp. | reverse complement strand
ACTCCCAAGTAATACATATTTTTTCAGCTTTCCAATGGCTTGAATTGCACTCCATATGGGGGAAGTTAAAATATTTACAAGCATAAAAAATAGTGTCCATACAACGAATTCAGCAGTAAATTCAGGAAAATCCCCTAACCACAACGTCAGAATATACTCAATACGTAGTATTATTGGTAGGCACAATATCCATAACAGATAAAAAGAGTAACGTGAACTGTCGAATATTAACCTTAAAAAGTAGGGAATATCTCCGACTGCGTATGATTTGACAATCTGTGGCCTTGTGGCCAATAAAAAATTATTGCTAAAATTATTTACTGCAGATTTTACTTGAACCGCAATAGCTCTTGCTGCATTTATTGCTGGGCCGAAAAATAAATTTAATAAGATATTTGTTCCTTGCTCATTAATTGCGTAGACCGCTGTCCCATAACCATTCCACCCAACAAATTTAAACATTCGTATAAATAAGTTTTTGTCCCAATAATATCTAAATTTACATTCTGGGTATTTCTTTACGCATACAATAAAAGGTATTGATTTAACAATCAACAAATAGAAAAATGAAAAAAACGCATATGTTTTTAAATAATCTCGGCCTACCCAAGTTAAAGAAAAAACAATCAACAACTTTCCAATAGCTTCGAATATGCCAACATATGCATAGATTTTCATATTTTCTCGAGCTATTAGCACCGAATCAAAAACAATAGAAACTAAAGTAATAACAAGGGACCCCATAAAAGAATGGAATACCCAATAAGCAGCATCAATCCTATCTTGGGGTATGATCAATTTGTTGGAAATCAGATAGATGCCAATAACCTCGCCTATTATTAAGACAAGCAATGCTAATATAAAATAGATTAGAAGACTTAAATTAAAAATATTTTTCGTTTCTTCAATATTTGATTTTCCCAACTCAAAATTTAGGAATCTTTGAGTCGCATTTGATAAGGAGGAGGAAAAAAAAACAAATGAACTGGCTAATCCTCCAATAACATTATATATACCAAAATCAACAACTCCTAATGTTTTAAGAATCAAGCGAGAAGTATATAAAGAGACCGCCATAATTAACAACATTCTAATATATAAAAACATTGTGTTTCTCGCGATTCTTTTATTTGTGCTGCTTGTACTCATATTTAAACTCTTTTATTTTTCGAACTTTTTTGCAGCCCATGCTGTAGGTGGCTAGGTTGTCGATGCGAATGCGATCGGCGGGTGTTAATTTGATGTGGATAGAGGGGTGGTTGACTGGGGCGAACACACACCCTTGCCCTTGCTTATATCTCGCTCTGCCGGGAGGCGAGATATAAGGGCATATTTTGATTACTCCCACCCCGACAAAATCATCGGGGTGGGGAGGGTGGTTAGTCGCGCTGGAAAATATCGCGTGTGTAGACCTTCTCTTTCACGTCGTCGAGGGCCGAGTCGTAGCGGTTGGCGATGATGGCCGAGCACTCCGACTTGAAGCGCTCGAGGTCGTTGACCACCTCCGAGCCGAAGAACGACACGCCGTTCTCGAGGGTGGGTTCGTAGATCACCACCTTGGCACCCTTGGCCTTGATGCGCTTCATCACGCCCTGGATGGCCGACTGGCGGAAGTTGTCCGAGTTGGACTTCATCGTCAGGCGGTAGACACCCACCGTCACCTCCTGCTCCTTGGCCGAATTCCACGCGCTCGATGCAGTATAGTAGCCCGCCTTGGCGAGTACCTGGTCAGCGATGAAATCCTTGCGCGTGCGGTTCGACTCCACGATGGCCGACATCATGTTCTGGGGCACGTCGTTGTAGTTGGCCAAGAGTTGCTTGGTGTCCTTCGGCAGGCAGTAGCCGCCGTAGCCGAACGAGGGGTTGTTGTAGTGCGAGCCGATGCGGGGATCGAGGCCCACACCCTCGATGATGGCCTGCGAGTCGAGCCCCTTGACCTCGGCGTAGGTGTCGAGCTCGTTGAAGTAGCTCACGCGCAGCGCAAGATAGGTGTTGGCGAAGAGCTTCACCGCCTCGGCCTCCTTCATGCCCATGAAGAGCACCGGAATATCCTCCTTGATGGCCCCCTGCTGCAGGAGCTCGGCAAAACACTTGGCATAACGCTCAAGCTTCTCGAGGTCGGCAATGGCGGCGATGGCCTTGTTCTCGGCATCGAACTCCGCATCCTCGATCTGCTTGGGTACACCCACGATGATGCGCGAGGGGTAGAGGTTGTCGTAGAGAGCCTTGCTCTCACGCAGGAACTCGGGCGAGAAGAGCAGATTGAGGCGCTTCACCCCCTTGGCGGCATACTTCACATAGAGCGAACGGCAGTAGCCCACGGGGATCGTCGACTTGATGATCATCACCGCCTCGGGATTCACCTCCAACACCAGGTCGATGACATCCTCCAGGTGGTGGGTGTCGAAGTAGTTCTTCACGGGATCGTAGTTCGTCGGTGCAGCAATCACCACCAACTCGGCCTGACGATAAGCCTCGCGACCATCGAGCGTGGCACGCAGATTCAGAGGCTTCTCGGCCAAATACTGCTCGATGTAGTCATCCTGAATGGGCGACTTCTTGTTGTTGATCAGATCCACCTTCTCGGGAATCACATCCACGGCCACCACCTCGTTGTGCTGGGCCAAAAGGGTCGCGATCGAAAGACCTACATAACCCGTTCCTGCTACTGCAATTTTCATATCTCTTAAGAAATAATTAAGAATTAACAATGAGTAATGATTCTCTTGTCGTTGGGAATATTCCCGGAAAATATTCTCTATAAATAAGCTATGGTAATAAACCGAGCGACAGGGAAAATAATTCTGAATTTTGAGTATCCCAAGGCGTCATCCCGAGGAGGGCTTGCCCGACGTGGGGATCCTTTTATGGGCGTAATCACGCTGTGATTAGTCGCTGATAAAAAGATTGCCACGCTCACTCTGTTCGCTCGCAATGACGAAACGACCAAGAGCCTAATTTTGAATTTTGAATTCTGAATTTTGAATTATCCGTAGAACTCTTTGTACCACTCGGCAAAGCGACGAAGTCCCTCGCGCAAGGGGGTGTGGGGTTTGAAGCCGAAGTCGCGCTCCAGGGCCGAGGTGTCGGCATAGGTCGTAGGCACATCTCCGGGCTGCATGGCCACAAGCTCTTTGTGGGCCTCGAAGTCATAATCCTCGGGCAGCACCCCGGCGCGAATCAACTCCTGCTGGAGGATGTCCACGAAGTTGAGCAGGTTCTCGGGCTCCGAGTTGCCGATGTTGTAGACCGCATAGGGGGGCTCGGGCAGTCCGTCCTCGCCTTGGCGACGGGCCGGAGCCTTGCGCATCACACGCAACACACCCTCCACGATATCGTCTACATAGGTAAAGTCGCGTTTGCAGTTGCCGTAGTTAAAAATCTGTATCTTCTCGCCCTTCAAAAGTTTGTTCGTAAAGCCGAAGTAGGCCATGTCGGGACGACCCGCCGGGCCATAGACCGTGAAGAAGCGAAGTCCCGTCGAGGGGATGTTGTAGAGCTTCGAGTAGGCGTGAGCCATCAACTCGTTCGACTTCTTGGTTGCGGCATAGAGACTCACCGGATTGTCTACCTTGTCGTCGGTCGAGTAGGGGACCTTCTTGTTCGATCCGTAGACCGACGAGGAGGAGGCGTAGACCAGGTGCTCCACGCCGCGTTTTCCGCCATCGTAGCTGTGGCGACAAGCCTCCAGGATGTTGAAGAAACCCACCAGGTTGCTCTCGATATAGGCCTCGGGGTTGGTGATCGAGTAGCGCACGCCGGCCTGCGCCGCAAGGTTGACCACTACGTCGAAGTCGTGCTCCGCAAACAGACGGTCGATCAGCGCCTTGTCGGCCAGGTTACCCTTCACAAACTCCCACCGGCAGTCGGAATGTGCCTCGGCTGCCGCTTCCAACTCTCGCAGACGATACTCCTTGATGCGCACATCGTAATAGTCGTTCACCGAGTCGAGGCCTACGACCTCCACCCCGCGCTCCTGCTCAAAGAGCCGGAGCACCAACCGCGAACCGATAAATCCGGCTGCACCTGTAACAAGAACCTTTTTCATGGGTTGAATCCTCTATCTATTTTCGTTTTCTATCTCCACATCGAACTCTTCGAAGCGCGAGTTCTTCGACTTGAATTCGGGCACCGTGCGCTTCATCAGACGCACCATCTCGGGGATGATTACCTTTTCGGCCATCTCTTCCATTTGGGTGGTTGCATGACACACCTCTTCGTAATCGTATTCTCGGACCTTGGCGATGCGGATTCGGTCGTGGTCGGTGGCCAGGGTGTTTTCGGCATTCGAGAGCACCTCTTCGTAGAGTTTTTCTCCGGGACGCAAGCCGGTGAACTCGATCATGATATCCTGATTGGGAACAAATCCGGCCAGTTTGATCATTCGCTCGGCCAGGTGGGCGATTTTGACTGACTCGCCCATGTCGAAGACAAAGATCTGGTTGCCGGAGGTCATCGTGGCGGCCTCCATCACCAGGCGACAAGCCTCGGGAATGGTCATGAAGAAGCGGGTGATTTCGGGATGGGTAACCGTCACGGGGCCACCCTTGGCGATCTGTTCGCGGAAGCGGGGGATCACCGAACCGTTCGATCCCAGCACATTGCCGAAGCGGGTGGTGACAAATTTGGTCTTGCCTTTGATCTTGCCTTGTTCGATGGCCAGACCGAGCGACTGCACATAGATCTCGGCCAAGCGCTTCGTGCAACCCATGATGTTGGTGGGGTTCACGGCCTTGTCGGTCGAGATCATCACCATCTTCTCCACATCGTATTCGATACACTTGTCGGCCACATTGCGCGAGCCGGCCACATTGACATAGACCGCTTCGCAGGGGTTCTCCTCCATGAGGGGGACGTGTTTGTAGGCCGCGGCGTGGAATACCACCTGCGGACGATATTGGCGAAAGGCAAAGTCGAGGCGAGCCTTTTGGCGCACATCGCCGATGATGGGGGTAAATTTCAGATTCCCGAAACGCTCCTCGAGCTCCAGGCGGATGTTGTGCATCGGGGTTTCGGCATTGTCGAAGAGGATCAACTCTTTCACCCCGAAGGTGGCCAACTGACGACACAACTCCGAACCGATCGAACCTGCGGCACCCGTCACCATGATGGTCTTCCCCCGGAAGTTGGCGATGATCTCCTCCATCGAGATCTTAATCTCGGGGCGACCCAGCAGGTCCTCGATCTTGATCTCACGAATCGACTGACGCATCAGTTTTCCGTCGATCACCTCATCAATCGGAGGAGCGATCAGCACCTTGATGTTCGATTCCACGCAGTAGCGGATCAGGCGCTCCTGCTCGTTTTGGGCCTCATCGTTGGTAGCAAAGAGGATGGCGTCCAAGTCGAGTTGCTCTTTGAGGTATTCCACCTGCTCCTGGGTTTCGAAGTATACCACGCGACAGTCCGAAATCATGTGATCCTTCAGGCGAGGGCCATAGGTCAAAAATCCGATCACCTGGTAGTGGGTTGAGTTGAGCAGGCGGGTCACCTGGGCCACCGATTTGTCGCTTGTTCCGTAAACCAGTACATTCAATCGCTGGCGGCGCGAGCGCATTCGCTTCTTCAGTACATCATACGAAACGACCATCATCACGCGCAACAAAATCAGGAAGCAGAGCGATATCATGCCGTCGAGACTCAGTAGGGCAATTGCTTGAGGCCAGGTGAAGGTCATCTCGGGCCAAAACCACATCCCCAGGAAGAGTAGAAACTCCTTCCCGACTACGGCCAGGGCGAAGCGCCCGATTTCGCGCAACGAAGAGTGGCGAATCACCGAATGGTGGGTGCGAAGCAGATAGAACCAGATGCCCGAGAAGATCACAGATCCGCTCAGCCAATAGAGGGCGAATTCGACGATCGGGGCCAACGTCGCAACAAATAACTCAGCCAAAAGCAGGGCAGCTGTCGATGCTACAAAAGATACTGCTAAATCAATGCAAAGAATCAGTTTGGAACTCAAATAGCGATCCAAATGGAGCTTTTCAATCAGGCGATACATACCAGGATTTATTATGTATTTAGCCGGTTGGAGAGTTCCAACCGGAGTAGAATGTTTCTATATTTTTATTGTCTGTTACTCCTCCACGGGCTCCAGGAAGCAGGTGGGGATGTAGGAGGTGGCGACGGCTACGATGCCTTCGATGGCCACGATCAGGCGATGGTTGCCCTTGATGCGTTTGATGTAGCCTTCCGACCCTTTGAAGACGCCGTCCGTGACGCGGACACGCTGTCCGGTTGTCCACTCTGTCGAGGGTTCGCCCAGGTACTCCATGCCGTTATCCTCGATCGAGGTGACCTGAATGAAGCGGCGCATTTGCTCCTCGGGAATGGCTATCGGCTGGCGGCTTTCGCGATCCGCATAGATCATGACGCGACCCAGTAGCTCCTTTTGCAGCTCTTCGGCCTGGGTAGGGGAGGTGCGCATGAACATCAGTGAGGCCACCGCCGGCTGGCGACGACGTACCTTCTGTCCGCGAACGATACGCTCCACCGTGCGCAACGGGATATATACCTCGATCTCGCGCGGTTTTAGTAAGGATTCAATTTGGAATACTTTGTTGTAGAATACCTTGAGTGCATACCAGCACTCGGGAACGGCCCCTGTGGTCATCCTTCACTTACGGATATATCTTCTATTCCCCCATCTTCGGGTGATGCTTCGACCCAACGATGAGGCAGGTGGGGTTGGGTCGGCTTGTCCGACGCGCGGTACCCGTTCCGATCCGGAGGGGTGGGCCGCAACCCCGAAAGGTACTCCTTAAATCGTGTGATTTATATAGGTGTACTTTTCTTCACAAAAGTAAGAAAAAAGTAATAAACTGCCAAAATTTTCCGCTCTTTTTTGCTCTTTAACCCCCAGAAATCCCCCCCCCGAATTTTCGGAAAATAATGGTAATCAGATT
>CAJGDL010000090.1 GCA_904502075.1 uncultured Alistipes sp. | reverse complement strand
AAGGCTGACCAAGTCCCCTGCCAGAGGCGGGGGATTTAGGGGGTGGGTCAGAAATTCACACCACCACTGCCAAGAGCCGCGAACAGAGATAGAAAATTAGTCACCCGATAAGCCGTGAAGAGGTTCGGGAGCGAGAGTTTCAGCCGAAGGCTGACCAAGTCCCCTGCCAGAGGCGGGGGATTTAGGGGGTGGGTCAGAAATTCACACCACCACCGAGAGTAGAGAAAAAAGATAACAAATAAGTATAAACATAAAGAAGAGAATAGACATGTACATAGCAATTGCCGGAAACATCGGCAGCGGAAAGACGACGCTGACCGAGATCCTGACTCAACGGTATGGGGCGAAAGCCTACTACGAAGAGCCCAACAACCCCTACATTGGGGATTTCTACGAGGATATGAAGCGGTGGTCGTTCCACCTGCAGATTTCATTCCTCGGAAGCCGTATCAAACAGACCATGGATATGTTGTCGGAGCAGTCGGGCGACATCTTTCAGGATCGCACGATCTATGAGGATGCCCACATCTTTGCCCACAACCTCCACCAAATGGGGCTCATGACTTCGCGCGATTGGGAGACCTACATGAGTATCTTCGACCTGGTGACCAATCTGGTGCCGAAGCCCGACCTGCTGATCTACCTCAAGGCGAGTGTTCCGACCCTGATTTCGCAGATTCGCCACCGAGGACGCGATTATGAGATGAACATGGACGAGGCCTATCTGAAGCGCCTGAACGAAAAGTATGAGCATTGGATCAACAACATCTACCAGGGTGAGGTGCTGGTCATCGACAAGGATGTGGATGATTTCTTGGCCGATCCAACGATCATCGACCGCATTTGTGAGCGCCTGGATGCCCTGAAGGGGGCCGAAAAACGATAGCGAGCCATGCAACAACTGCCCGAAGCCTTTCGTGAGCGTGTGATGCGCGACCTGGGAGTCGAAGCCGGGGAGGCCCTTTGTGCAGCCCTCGATACCCCGTCGCCTACGGCCATTCGGCGCCACCCCCAAAAGGGGGCCGAGGCCCCTGTGGGGGAGCCGATTCCGTGGAGCGAGTGGGGAAGTTACCTCTCGGAGCGCCCCTCCTTTACGCTCGACCCCGCCTTCCATGGCGGAGCCTACTATGTGCAGGAGGCCTCGTCGCAGTTTGTAGGGCGACTGCTCGCCGGAGAGCAGATGGCCGGGAAGCGACTGCTCGACCTCTGTGCCGCCCCGGGTGGAAAGAGTACCCTCTACGCCACGTTGGTAGGCGAGGAGGGGTTGGTTGTGGCCAACGAGGTGGATCGCCGCCGAGTGCAGATCCTCGCGGACAACGTCCGTAAATGGGGGTTGGGCAATGTGGTGGTTACGACCAACGAGGCGGCCGATTTCGAACCCTTGGAGGAGTGGTTCGATGTGGTGGCTGTGGATGCCCCTTGCTCGGGCGAGGGGATGTTTCGTCGCCTGCCCGAGTCGCGCGAGGAGTGGAGCGAGGGGGCGGTGGGGCAGTGTGCTGCCATCCAACGAGAGATTCTCGGCTCGGCTTGGCAGGCCCTGAAGCCCGGGGGTATTTTGATTTATAGCACCTGCACCTTCAACCATACGGAGGACGAGGAGGTCTTGGTGGATTTTGTGGCCCGAGTAGGAGAGGAGTGTGTTGCCCTGGAGCCTGTGTCCGAGGCCGAAGCCTGGGGAATTGAGGTGGGGCGCGTGGGAGCCTTTCACACCTATCGTTTCTATCCCCACCGCGCAAAGGGCGAAGGATTTTTTGCCGCCGTGGTGCGCAAGGTGGGAGAGGCGACGAAGAGCGGCCGTCGAGGTCGTGATCGCAAGGCCAAGTCGGTGATCCAACCGGTCGATAAGCGGGAGATGCAGGAGCTGAGCCGTTGGTTGCAAGAACCCGAGCAGATGCGCTGCTACCGTGCCGGTGAGTTGCTCTATGCCGTTCGAGCCTCTCGTTATGAGGAGGTGGAGCGCCTCTCTGGGATGTTGCGGGTGGTCTACGCCGGTGTGGCCATGGGTGAAATTTTTAAGGGAAAACTGAAGCCCGAGGGGGCTCTGGCCTTCTATGTGGGGCTTCGTCGCGAAGCGGTGCCCGAGGCCGAACTCTCGCAGCAGGAGGCTTTGGAGTTTTTGCGCAAAGGGGAGCTTGCTGCCACCCTTTTCGAGGAGGGGCTGAACCTGGTCTGCCATCGAGGGGTGTCGCTCGGCTTTGTAAAGCGCATCGGTGCGCGGGTGAACAACCTCTACCCCCATTCGCTTCGTATCCTGAATAAATAGGTCGCGGCGGACTTTTCCCCGAAAAGGCGAAGTTGTAAAGAGTAGGAAGAGATAATAATATAATAAATAGGTATGGAAATAAAGAAGATGTTTTACTCGATGGGCGAGGTCTCGGAGATGCTCGATGTGAAACCCTCGTTGGTTCGTTATTGGGAGGGGCAGTTCGAGGTGCTGAAGCCCAAGAAGAACAAGAAGGGAAATCGCCTCTTCTCGCCTGAGGATGTCGAGATGCTGAAGATGATTTACCACCTGGTCAAGGAGCGCGGCATGACCCTCGAGGGGGCAAAAAAGAGCCTTAAGCAGAACAAGAAGGCCATTTCGCGCGACAGCGAACTGCTCGAACGGTTGCAGCGTGTGCGCTCGCTTTTGGAAGAGGTGCGCGAGGATCTGAAGGCCGGCGAGGAGGATCTGCTTGTTGAGGAGGCCGTGGCTGCCCCGAAGCGTACCCCGCGCGTGGCCAAAGCCAAGGCGAAGGCCGAGCCGGTGGTAGCCCAACCGAATGAGGTGGACGGTGTCGCCAATCCCGCTCCGCAGGTAGAGCCCGAGCGGCCGAGCCGTCGTCCGCGTGCTCGCAAGGAGCGTGCGTCGGCCGATAAGGAACTCTTTGCCTTCTACGAACAATCCTTATTCCAAAATAGCAATGAAAATTAAGGAGATTGCCGCCGTAATTGAAGAGTTGGCTCCGTTGCGTTGGCAGGAGTCCTACGACAATGCCGGTTTGGTGGTGGGGCGTATGGAGCAGGAGGTGACGAAGGCTTTGATCGCGGTCGATGTCACCGATGCCGTGCTCGATGAGGCCGAGCGCGAGGGGTGCGACCTGGTGATCACCCACCATCCGCTCATCTTCCATCCCCTCAAACGATTCAATGGCGAGGGCTATGTGCAACGCCTGGTCGAACGTGCCATTCGACAGGGAATTGCTCTTTATGCCTGTCACACCAACCTTGACAGTGCCCCGGGGGGGATGAGTTATTATTTGGCCACCCTGCTGGGAGTCAAAGAACTGCAACTGCTCGAACCTCGCTCGAACGATCCCGCCACGGGCTTTGGCGTGGTGGGTGAGTTGGCTGCATCGCGCCCCCTGATGGAGTATCTGCGAGAGGTGAAGTCGACTCTGGGCATCGGAGCCCTGCGCCATAGTACACCGGCGACAGACTGCGTGAAGCGCGTGGCCGTCTGCACCGGAGCCGGAGCCTCGCTTATGGAGGAGGCTCGACGTGCCGGATGCGACCTCTACCTCACGGCCGACCTCAAATACAACGACTATATGACCCCCGATGGGGCCTTTACGGTGGCTGATATCGGCCATTTTGAGAGCGAATATTGCGCAATTCAAATTTTATTTGATGTTTTATCAAAAAAATTACTTACCTTTGCGGTTCGCAAGAGTGAATGCTCTTGCAATCCGATACACTATTTGGTATAAACTTAACACATAGATAATGGCAACAAAGAAAACAGCGGAGGTTGATTACTCGATGCAGGAGAAGATCATTGCACTCTATGAGTTGCAGAAGATCGACAGCCGAATCGATGACATCAACAAGGTAAAGGGTGAACTGCCTTTGGAGGTGCAGGACTTGGAGGATGAATTGGCCGGTCTGAAGACCCGTATCGCCAACATCAATGCCGAGATCGAGGAGCTCAAGTCCTTGACCAATCAGCGTAAGGGCGATGTGGATAAGGCCAAGATTCAGATCGCAAACTACAAGCAGCAGCAGGATAACGTGCGCAACAATCGTGAGTTCGACACGCTGACCAAGGAGATCGAGTATCAGGAGTTGGAGATCGAGCTCGCCGAGAAGCGCCTCAGAGAGTATGCCGCCGGCATGAAGGCCAAGAAGGCCGAGTTGGAGGAGACTTCGGCCGTGGTCGAGGAGCGTCAGAAGGATCTCGAGGCCAAGACGGCCGAGTTGCAGAGCATCGAGGCCGAGACTGCCGATCAGGTAGCCGAGTTGCAGGCCAAGGCCGAGAAGGCCCAGAGCCGCATCGACGAGCGTCTGCTGACCGCCTATGGTCGCATTCGTCGCAGCATGCGCAATGGTCTGGCTGTTGTAACCGTGCAGCGTGATGCTTGTGGCGGATGTTTCAACCACATTCCTCCCCAGCGTCAGGCCGAGATTCGTCAGGGCAAGAAGATCATTGTTTGTGAGTATTGTGGTCGAATTCTCGTCGCCGAGTAATTTTTTGATTTTATAGGGCATATTTTGCACCGCCTTGCTTGGGCCGAATGGGCAGTACGGGAAGTACAGCCCATCCGGCCCAATCTTCGTTGGCACAAAATCTGCTCCTCTAAAATCAAAAAATTATTTTCTATTCTATAGGGCACATTTTGCACCTCAATTCATTCCCCGAAAGGGTAGTACGGAAAGTACAGCCCATCCGGCCCAATCTTCGTTGGCGCAAAATTTGCCTCCCTCCGGTGCCCCCCCCCTCTCCTAATTGGGGGGAGTTTTTCTTCAGCCCACATTTTTACCTTATCCCTTCGCCCATAAAAAGATTCCCACGGTCGCACGCGCTCCCTCGGGATGATGACAAGGCGATTCACAATTCGGAATTAGGAATTGAAAATTCTGAATTTTGAATTTCGAAAGGCCTGTTCGTGATGAATTTTTGCGGATTCGTTGATTTTTTTTTATTATATGGTATTCTGTTGCTATTTTTGTAGCGGTAAAATAGTTTTTTACGGATTTTATGATTGGCAAAAAAGAATATTTCAAATTTTTGTTTGTGCTGCTGTGTGGGGTATTCGCTACTTCGTGTGGCGTGGAGTCTATCCACGAGTGTGCTCCGCAGCAGGAGCCGGAGAGTCTCGTGCAGGTGATGATTGCCACCCCCTCGGAGGCGACTCGCACCGAGATCGAAGAGAATGGAGCCGTGACTCGTTGGAGTGCGGGAGATCAGATTGCTCTTTGGGCCGAAAGCGGTTCTTCGTTTGCCCTCGAGGCCGAGCCCTTCTCGCTGTGGCGACTCTCGGAGGAGTTCCCTACGGCCTATTTTACCTCCTACATCAACCCCATGCCCGAGAGCGACTACCGCTATTATGGAGCCTATCCCGTGCCGGTATCGGCCGAGGGGCTCACGGCTCTCTACGACCTGCCGGCCGAGCAGAATGGCTCCTCCGACATAGGCCATGCGGTGATGGTGGCGCGCCCTGTCTCGGGGGCAGCCCTGACTCAACAAGATGGTGAGCCCTTGCACCTCGATTTTGTCCACAAGTGCCACATTCTAAAGATCACGATCCCCGAGGGGAAGAACCTCTTGGGCGAGCCCTTGAAGCGGTTGGATATCACCTTTCCGACCGAGGTGACGGGGCGCCTGGCAGTGAATCTTTCGAACCCCGAGGCCGAGGTTGCGTTGAGCGGAGGTTCGAAGACCCTCTCGTTGCGCTTTGACAGGCCGGTGGATGCCGGAGATGTGATCTTTGCCGTGGTGGCTCCCGTCGATGCTTCGAAGGGAATGATCACCTTCCGCGCCTACTCCGAGACGCGCGAGGCCCAGCCAATTGCCACGCTTGGCAAGAATTTTCTTGCCGGACATACCACACCGATCCGCCTGACGATTCCCGATATGCGCCACATCACGCGCATCTACTTCTCGGTGGGAGAGAACTACCTGGGCGAGGCTCCCAACAAGATTACGATCACGGCTCCGGCAGGGGTTACCTTCCCCGATGGTGCCTCGAGCATCTCGTTCGATGTCAACGAATCAAACAGCTACGAGTACCTCTACGAGGGGCTCTTTACCGACAACCTCTCGGGTAAGAGCTTCACGATGAGTTTCGATTCGAACCATGCGCTTGTGCACCAATCCTTTGTGATGCCGCAGTTGGTGAAGGATGGTCGCACGGAGGTGCCGGCGGTAGATGTCCCCTACCTCTATTACGAGGATTTCTCGACGATCAAAGGTTACGACGACAACGGTAGCGGGCGAAACCTCGACAGCTCGGGCAGTACGATCAACGATTCGTTCCGTGTGAGCGGTTGGACGGGTAACCAGACTTACGGTACGGCGGGCAAGGCGATTGCTGTGCGTACGCGCCGTGAGACGGTGGCCGAGTATTGCGGCCGTGTCGATTCGCCCCCGCTCTCGGGCCTCAAGGAGGGCGTTTCGGCCAAGGTAAACGTAAGTTTCAACTACGGCTTCAGCAGCGAGCATGAGAATACGGAACTCAAAATGCACTTTGGCTATACGACCCGTCAAGGTGGAATCTCGGGCAACGATACCATCGAGAACCGCACCGAGGTGGTGGCCATTGACCGCACGGGTTCGACCTCGAATGTGAATCGCAGTCAGACGATTCAGTGGAGCGGCTTCACGAATCAACACCGCCTCTCGTTCGGATTGTACTCCACCTATGCCTTTACGGTCAACGGCTGGGGCTCCTACAACCACTGGCTCTACCTCGATAATATTGTGGTAACGATTGCCGAATAACGGAGAAAAAAGAGAAGAAAAACAAATAGTATAAACAAAAAAAACATGCAAATGAAAAAGTTGTTACTTGGAATCGGCCTTTTGGTGTCGATGACTCTTGCCGGATGCGCTTCGGATCCGCAGGAGTTCTCGGCCGAGGCGGGTTATGGCTACCTCTCGCTGGCCTGCAGTGCCGCGGATATGGAGGTAACGCGTGGCGAGGTGAACTTTACGGTGCCTGAACCCTCGCAGTTCAAACTCACCATCTCCGGTGTGGACTACACGCAGAGCTGGGATCCCATGTCGAGCTTT